>PLFB01000057.1 GCA_003137135.1 Acetobacteraceae bacterium | reverse complement strand
TGCGCCAGCGCGGTGCGCAGCACTTGGCGGAACAAAGCGAGCTTGCCGTCCATCAGCAGGCCGGGCAAAAATTCTTCGGGCAGGCTCAGATGGCCGGCATCGTCAAGCCGGGCCAAAGCCTCCACGGCAATGATTCTACCAGAAGTGAGTTCCAGCACCGGCTGGTAGTGCAGGCGCAGCCCATCCTGCGCGAGCCGGGCGAGCACCGGCCCCGGCGCATTTTGGCCGGGCGCGGCGGGTTCGAANNGCCTGCTCGAGCAGGGCGGCGGGCTGGCTGCCGTCCCGCGGGCAGAGCGTGACGCCCAAAATATGCGGCACGTGCAGGCTTTGGCCGCCGGGGAGTGCCACCGGCGCCGACAGGGTTTTTTGCAGGCGGGCGGCAAAGGCGGCGGCGGATGCGGCCCCGGAGGTGGCCTCGAACACGATGGCGAATTTTTCGCCGCCGCAATGCGCCAAAAAATCCGGCCGCCGCAGGCAATCGCGCAGCCGCATCGCAAACGCCCGCACCACCGCCTCGCCGGCGGCAAAACCCCAATGCAGAAAAATCCCGTCGAGGTTTTCGATGTCGAGCCGGGCGATGGCGGTTGCGGCCGCGCGTTGTTGGGCGTGGCCAAGGATTTTTGGCAATTCCTCGGCCAGCGCGATGGCGTTGGGCAAGGCGGTGAGCGCGTTGCGCCGTGTCGCCCGGCTTTGCGCCGCCCGCTCCGCGGCCAGGGCGGTCTTGCAATCGAACTCGTCGAGCCGCCGGCCGGCGATGCGGGCCAGACGTTCCAGCAGGCTGATGATCTCAGCGTCGAAGAAATTTTTATCCGCGGCGGAGACGCTGAGCACCGCCCAGCGCCGGCGATGGCGGCGGATGACGATGGCGGCGATGGCGCCAACGCCGAGATGCCGCGCCGCCTCCCGGTAGCGGGCAAAGCGCGGGTCGGTGGTGTAATGGTTGGCGATGAGGCTTTTGCGCGCCGACCAAGCGAGCAGGCAGAGCGGCGGGCCGGGCTCGCCCGGCCGGTAGCTGGTGATGGCGGCGCGGAAGCCGGCGGCATCCCGGCAACTGGCGGCGCCATGATGGCGCCAGATTTTCTGCCGGTCCATGCGGCCGACGGCGGCGGAGATGAACAGCCCGCTCCCGGCCAGGGTTTGGCAAAGCTGCGCGAGCAAGGCGGCTTCGTCGCCGGCTTCGATAAGCCGGCCGGCGCCCTCGAACAGGGATTTGTAGATCGGCTCGGCACGGCCGGAGGCGCGCGGCGCCTGACTCGCGATACCGGCGTCGCTGCGGTTGTCTCCGGGTGAGATGGCGGGCTTGCGAGCGTGCACGGCTAAATGTCCCGGGATGACGGTCATGTTATGATGGCTAACGGCTGCGGTTCAGCGATGACCGAGCAGGCTTTTGGATGAGACGGATTGGCACCGCAAACCTAAAATTTAGCGGTGCCTTATTTCACGAATGCAGACTGCCCGAAAAATTTGTTATTGCGCAGGGCATTTGAACGGTACGCTGCCACGATTTGCCGCGTGGTGTCAAATGATCACTCGACGGTAACAGACTTCGCGAGGTTGCGCGGCTGGTCAACATCCGTGCCTTTGAGGAGGGCGACGTGGTAGGCCAGCATCTGCACCGGGATGGCATGCAATATAGGTGCGGCGAACGCGTGGATTTTGGGAAGGACGATGGTCTCGGCAGCAATATTCTGCAATTTCGCCGCCCCGTCCTGGTCCGAAAAAACGATGATCTGGCCGCCGCGGGCGGCGGCTTCCTGCAGGTTGGAGGCGGTTTTTTCGAACAGCGGGCCGGACGGGCAGATCGCGATGACGGGGACGGATTTGTCGATCAGCGCGATGGGGCCGTGCTTCATTTCGCCCGCCGCGTAGGCTTCCGCGTGGATGTAGCTGATTTCTTTCAGTTTGAGCGCGCCTTCGAGGGCGATGGGAAAGCACGCGCCGCGGCCGAGATACAAAACGTCGCGCGCCTGGGCGATGCGCGCGGCCAGGTTTCTAACAGAATTCTCATTCTGCAAGACTTCCGCGGCGGCGGCGGGGATTTGCAGCAACGCGGTGGTGAGCTCGGCGATTTTGGATTCCGGGAGGGTTTTTTGGGCGCGCGCGACTGCCAGGGTGAAGGCGGCCAAAACTGTTAGTTGGGCGGTGAAGGCTTTCGTACTGGCGACACTTATTTCGGGACCGGCGATGGTTTCGAGTATCACGTCGGAGGCGCGGGCGATGGAGCTTTCGGGGACGTTGAGAATCGAGAGGATGTGCTGGCGCTCGCCGCGCATGTATTTCAGCGCGGCCAAAGTGTCCGCGGTCTCGCCCGACTGGCTGAGCAGGATGCCGAGGCCGCCCGCGCGCAGCGGCGGCTCGCGGTAGCGCAACTCGCTGGCGACATCGGCGTCCGTGGGGATGCGGGCAAGCGATTCCAGCCAGAATTTGCCGGCGAGGCCGGCGTAGAAGGCCGAGCCGCAGGCGCTGATGGTGATGGAGGGGATGGTCGCCAGATCAAACGGCAGTCGCGGCAGCACCGGCATGCGGGTGCCGGCGTCGATCATGCGGTGCAGAACGTCGCCGATGACCACGGGATGTTCGTGCAGCTCCTTTTCCATGAAATGCCGGAAATTGCCCTTGCCAATGGATGCGCCTGTGAACTTTGTAAGCTTGATGTCGCGCGTGACGGCGGCACCGTCACGGCCGAAAAAACTGGCGCCGTGGCGGGTCAGTACGGCCCAGTCGCCGTCCTGCAGATAGGCGATCTGCTGGGTGAGGGGCGCGAGCGCCAGCGCGTCGGAGCCCAGAAACATCTCTGACTCCCCGAACCCGACGGCGAGCGGGGCGCCGTGCTGGGCGCCGATGATAAAATTTTGGTGGCCGGCGAAGATGATCGCCAGCGCGTAGGCGCCTTCGAGACGGGCAAAGGTCTTTGCCGCCGCCTGTTCAGGAGACAAGCCTTGGCCGAGCAAGTAATCCAGAAGCTGGACGACGGTTTCGGTATCCGTTTCAGTTTCAAAATGCTGTCCGAGCGCCTCTAGCTCGCGGCGAAGTGCTGCGTGATTTTCAATGATGCCGTTATGCACCACCGCGACGCGCGCGGTGCCGTGCGGATGCGCGTTGATTTCGGTCGGCGCGCCGTGCGTGGCCCAGCGCGTGTGCCCAATTCCCGTTGTCCCCGCCAGGGGATTTTCGGCGAGCGCGTTGGCTAGGTTGAACAACTTGCCTTCGGCGCGGCGGCGCGTGATGGTCTCGCCCACCAGGGTCGCGATGCCGGCGCTGTCATAGCCGCGATATTCCAGCCGGCGCAGCGCGTCCAGCAATAACGGCGCGGCGGGCACGCTGCCGATGACGCCGACGATGCCGCACATTATTTTGCTCCCTTCGGTTTGTTGGCCTGGCGGCCGCGGGCGATGGCCAGCGTGTCGTCCGGCACGTCATCGGTGATGACCGAGCCGGCGGCGACCAGCGCATGGTCGCCGATGGTGACGGGGGCGACCAGCGCGCTGTTGGAGCCGATAAAGGCCTGTTTGCCGATTTTGGTGCGGTGTTTTGTTTTGCCATCGTAATTGCAGGTGATGGTGCCGGCGCCGATATTGGTGTTCTCGCCGATCTCGGCGTCGCCGATATAGCTGAGGTGGTTCACCTTGGCGCCGCTGGCGATTTGCGAGGCCTTGATTTCGCAAAAATTGCCGATATGCGCGCCAGTACCTATCTCCGCGCCCGGCCGCAGCCGGGCATACGGTCCGATGACGGCATTGCGTCCGACCACGCAGGCTTCCAGATGCGAAAAAGCCTTGATTTCGGCACCGGATTCCACGCTCACGCCCGGCCCGAAAACGACATACGGGCCGATGCTGACGTCCGGCGCCAGTTGCGTGTCGGCGGCGAAAATGACGGTGTCGGGCGCGGTGATGGCGGCGCCGCTTTCAAAAGCCAGGTCACGCAGTCTGCGCTGCATGGCGGCTTCTGCGGCAGCCAGTTCCTGCCGCGAATTGATGCCCATGCATTCATCGAACGGCGCCTCGATCGCCGCCACATTGGCGCCCTCTTCGCGCGCGATCTGCACGATGTCGGTCAAATAGTATTCGCGCTTGGCGTTCATCGGCTGCACCGCCTCCAGCCAGACCCGCATATCGAGCGCGCTGGCGGTGAGCGCGCCGGCGTTGCAAAAGGTGACGGCGCGCTCAGCCTCCGTCGCATCGGCGTATTCGGCGATGCGGGTGACGAAATCGCCCTCCAGCAGCAGCCTGCCGTAGCGGCCGGGGTCCGGCGGCGTGGTGCCCAGCAGCACCAGCTTGGCATCCCCGAAGGCCAGGCGGTCGATCAGTTCGCGCATGGTCGCGGGCGTCAGCAGCGGATTGTCGGCATAAAAAATCGCGGTGACCCCGTCGCCAAAATTTTCCCGCGCCTGCAGCGCGGCGTGCGCGGTGCCCAGGCGCTCCCGCTGAACGACCGTGGCGTGCGGCCCGGCGAGCGCGGCGAGTTCCGGCTGCTCGGGGCCTATCACCACTGCGATCTGGTCAAACACCTGCTCGGCGGCGCGGATGAGCAAAGTGAGCATCGGCAGGCCGGCAAGCTTGTGGGCGGCCTTCGGCAGCGCGGATTTCATGCGGGTGCCAAGACCCGCGGCCAGAATCACGGCGGACGTATTCATGGCAAGGCGGTAGCGTGCGCAGGCGTGCGGTGTAAAGCGCTGATGGCAATCGGGTGAGTGGACGGAAGCAAGAAAGCAGTTACTTTTTTGAAAAAAAGTAACCAAAAAACTTTTGTTTTACTGAGTCACAGGGGTTGCAAGGCCTCGCACGAAGGGAATCAAAAGTCTTTTTGCTTCTTTTTCTTCAGAAATAGTAGGTCTTGCTTGCCTCTGCGCCCGGCTTGACCATGGCCAGTCAGATTATTAGCTTCAACTCCGGATTGCGCGTGGGGGGCAAAAAATATGACCGAAAGCGTCACGTGGAAACATAACGGCTCCGGCGACTGGTTCACGGCGGGAGATTGGACACACAATGCGGTGCCGGGCGCCGATGACGACGTGACGCTGACGAGTGCCGCCAGGCACACGATTTCCTACAACGGCACCGATACGATCGCTGGCCTGCTCAGCGGCAAAGACCAATTCGCCATGCTGGGCGGTACGTTGAGCATTTCGGGTGACACTGATCTCGCCGGGGGCTTGAACCAGAGCGGCGGCATGATTTTGCTCGGCGGCACCGCAAACACCATCTCCGGCGGCGTCTCGATCAGCGCCGGCGCGATCGCTCTCGGCGCCGACGAGTCGCTGTACCTGCACGGTCCCGCCACGCTCGGCGGCGGCGACGGCGCCAGTTTCATCGGCGCCGGCACGCTGGTCACCTCCGGCACCCTCACCATCATCCAGGATGACGGCGCCAACGAGGCGGCGCTGGGCGGCGGCCTCACGTGGAAGAACACCGGCACGGTCGTCGATGCCGGCATTTTCAGCGCCGATTTTTCCGCAGGCATCGCGCTGACCATTCTAAATCCGGCGCGCGCCACGTTCGATTTCACCACAGACACGGCCTGCCTGATGAACGGTTCCAGCAATGACGGCGAAGCCAGTTCGGATTTCAACAATGCCGGGCTGCTGGAAAAGACCGGCGGGACCGGCGACACCACTTTCTATGCCACCATCACCAGCACCGGCACGATTGCGCTGGAATCTGGCACGCTGGATTTCGAGGATGGCGGCACCATCGGCGGCATCATCGAAGGGCCGCACGCCCTGGAATTCGACGGCGGCGGCACGCTGCACAATGCGCTGGTGCTCGATACCAATATCGTGTTCGGCGGTGGCACCGTCACGCTGTCCGGCGTGACCGCGAACGGCCTGCTGAGCGATAACGCGGCGGCGGAACAGACCGGCCACGTCACACTCGGCAGCTCTTTGGGGGGGGGGGAGCTGGACATCAATGGTGTGTACGACATCGCCGGCAATGGCGGCATTTCGAGCGCCGTAGGGGGCGGTGCAGTGCTGATTTTCGGCACGCTCGAAAAATCCGGAGGCAAAGCGGGCGTCAGCATCGCGGCGATGGTTATCGATGACGGCGGGATCGAGGTCGAGGACGGTTCGCTGCGGCTCGGCCAGGGGCTGAACGGCAACGGCGGCGTGACGATCGGCACAGGCGCGAGTTTTCAGTTGGGTTCGGCGGACAGCGCCATCACCGTTACGCTCGCTGCCGGTGGTGAATTAGTCCTTGATGATCCGGCGGCATTTGCTGGCGAGATTAGCAATTTTGTGTCCGGCACGACGCTTGACCTGCGCGGCCTGGACGTGACCTACGCCACCGCCTCCAGCGGCGGCACGCTGACTCTGGAGAATGGCGGAAGCGTCGTCGGCACGCTGCTGCTGGACAACGACGATAGCGGCGTCAATTTTACGTACCATTCGGACAATCACGGTGGCACGCTGCTGAAAATTTCTCCCGGTGTCGTCGGGACGCTGTCACGTATGGCGTTTCTGGCGGCGCCCGCCGCGGCCGCCGGCAGGGAGCTGCGCGAAATACCAACTGTACGCATCACTGAAAGCCCGGCCGCCAGAATCGGGGCGGCAGGAACGATCAGCTTGTCAGGCACCTATGCGTCTTTGCCGATGCTTGGCGAGCATGGGCAAACGGGCTGGCTAAGCGAAGGAAGCAAGCACTGCTTTTTTTGAAAAAAAAAGCAGCAAAAAAACTTTTGCGGGCGGGTTGGGGCAAGTCCGGTGTCTCTTCATGGCCCCCGCCGGGGGCCATGAAGAGACACCGGTCTTGCCCCAACCCGCCCGCAAAAGTTTTTGCGCGCTTTTTTCAAAAAGCGCTTCTTACTTCGCTCGCTTACGTCTCGTCCTCATCCTCCTCCTCGAGGCTGAACTGCTGCGCTTCCTCGTCGAATTCGTACAGTTCGGCGAAGCGGCCCCAGGCGATCACGGTGCGCAGGGTTTCGTCGGCGTATTCGGGGGACATGTGGTCTTCCAACTCGTCGCGAAAGCGCACGGCGGCGGCGCGGTGGTTCCAGCGTTCGTCCAGCACCTTGCGGATTTCGGCGGCGAGCGGGACGTGGGCGAGCAGGGTTTTGCCGAAAAGTTGTTTGCGCTCGTCGGTTTCGGCGTCGACGAAGCGGCGGCCGGCTTCGGTGATCTGCAAATCGCCTTCTTCCAGCAGCGCGAATCCCAGCATGGCGAGGGTTTCGCCCAAGGGCAGCAGTTCGTCGGCTTCGTATTGCAGGGCGGCCGCGAGTGCCGGCAGGTCGGCTCGCCCGTCATATGGTTTGGCTTCCAGGGTTTCCAGCAGGCCGGCCATCAGGTTGGTGCTGACCGGGTGCAGCGGCGTGGCGAAGCCGGTGGCGGGGGTGGCGGTGGCGGCGGCGGGCGGCTTGCGGCGGGTCATGATGCCGTAAATGTCGTCCACCATCTGGCGGAAAGCGGGGTCGTAGCGGTTGCGCGGGTGCGGGAAGGGGACTTTCAGTTCCTGGGCGACGCGGCCGGGGTTGGATGAGAACACCAGAATGCGGTCGCACATCAGCACGGCCTCCTCGATGTTGTGGGTCACCATGAGGATGGATTTCACGGGGAGTTTTTTGTCCGTCCACAAATCGATGAGGTCGGTGCGCAGGGTTTCGGCGGTCAGCACGTCCAGCGCCGAGAACGGCTCGTCCATCAAAAGCAGGTCTGGGTGCACCACAAGCGCGCGGGCGAGACCGACGCGCTGCCTCATGCCGCCCGAAAGTTCCTTGGGGTAGGCGGAATCGTAGCCGCCGAGGCCGATGAGGTCGATGGCCGCTTCGGTGCGCTCCTCGCGCTCGGCCTTTTTCACGCCCTGGGCTTCCAGGCCGAGTTCGACGTTTTCCTGCACGGTGAGCCAGGGGAAGAGGGCAAAAGACTGGAACACCATGGCGACGCCGGCGGCCGGGCCGGTGAGGGGCACGCCGCGCCATTTCACTTCGCCGGCGGTGGGTTTGAGCAGGCCAGAGACGATGCGCAGCAGTGTCGATTTGCCGGAGCCGGAGCGGCCGAGCAGGCCGACGATTTCGCCGGCGTTCAGCGTGAGATCGACATCCTCCAGGACGATGAGGTCGGCGTTGGCGTCCTTGTGGTAGGCCTGGCGGACGTGGCGGACGGTGACGAGTGGCGCATCCAGCGTGGCGGAAATCTGGTCCATCAAAAATTCACCCCATGGTCGAACGGCGGGAGGAGTAGGCATAGAGCGGCCGCCATAGCACGCGGTTGAACGTGATGACGAAGCCGGACATCACCGCGACGCCGAGCACGATGCGGGCGGTATCGCCATCGGCGGTGGCCTGGGCGATGTAGGCGCCCAGGCCGTCGGCGCGCAATTTGGTGCTGCCCCAGCTGGCGACCTCCGCGACGATGGAGGCGTTCCAGGCGCCGCCGCTGGCGGTGATGGCGCCGGTGACGAAGTAGGGCAGAATGCCGGGGATCATGACTTTGCGCCAGCGCAGCCAGCCGCGGATGCGGAAATTGGCGACCGCCTCTCGCATGTCTCCGGGGAACGCGGCGGCGCCGGCGATGACGTTGAACAAAATATACCACTGCGTGCCGATGAGCATGAGGGGCGTGAGCCAGATGTTGGGGCTGACGTGGAAATATACGATGGCGACGACGAAGGGCGGGAACAGGAGATTCGCGGGGAAGGCGGCCAGGAACTGCGCGATCGGCTGCGCGATGCGCGTGGCGCGCGGGCGCAGGCCGATATACACGCCGATGGGGACCCAGATGAGGGCGGCGACCGCCATGAGGATCACCACGCGCAGCATGGTGAAAAATCCCATGAGCAGGGCTTCCCCGAGGTCGGATAGATGCAGGCTGCCGGCGATGAAACCAAAAACCTTCAGGAAGGCATAGATCGTGGCGGCGGCGATGATGGTGTACCAGATCGTGTCGATGATTTTTGAGGGCTTTTTTTGCTCGTCGATCTGCACGGCGGCGCCGCCGGCGAGGCGCAGGCGCATGACGGCGCCGAAGCCGGCGCCGATGGTGTCGAAAATCGCACTGAACAGACGCGTCTGGCGGATGAGTTTGAGCATCCACGGGTCGGGCGTGGCGGCGGCGGCTGTGGTCTCAAAACGGAATTTGCCGGACCAGGCGACCAAAGGCCGGAAGAGCAGCTGGTCGTACAGCAGGATGACGATGAGCATCGCCAAAATGGCTTCGAAAATGGCGGTGAGGTTGCGCTGGGCGAGGGCGAGCGCGACGTAGGAGCCGATGCCGGGGAGCGAGAAATTGTGGTTGCCGACGGTGACGGCTTCGGATGCGACGACAAAAAACCAGCCGCCGGACATCGAGAGCATGGTGTTCCAGACCAGGCCGGGCATGGCATAGGGCACGTCCAGCTTCCAGAATTTTTGCCAGGGCGAGAGCCGGAAGGCGCGCGCGGCTTCGGCCAGGTCCGCCGGCAGGGTGGTGAGGGATTGGTAGAAGCTGAAGGCCATGTTCCAGGCCTGGCTGGTGAAAATGGCGAAGATGCAGGCGAGCTCGGCGCCGAAGACGCGGCCGGGGAACAGATTGAGGAAAAAGACGACGGTGAAGGACAGAAAGCCCAGGATGGGGACGGATTGCAGGATGTCGAGGATGGGGATGAGGATGAGGCCGGCGCGCCGGCTTTTGGCGGCCAGCGTGGCGTAGGTGAAGGTGAAGAGCAGCGAGGCGAAGAGGGCGGCGAACATGCGCGCGGTGGTGCGCAGCGCGTAGGCCGGCAGGTAGGCGGGGTTGAGGTGGATGGTGGTGGCCTGGCCGGCGGTGAGCGGGGTGAACAGGGTGGAGCGGCCGACATCGACCAGGGCGATGAGCAGGCCGAGGACCATGAGCATGGCGGCGCCGTCCCAGCGGTTGGGCGTGCGGCGGCCGGACGTGAGGGCTGACGGGGCGAGGGTGGTCATATACGGCCTGAATTTTTGGAGAGGTCTGCGTCGCGTCTAAGGCATCGGTGGTCAGTTGTCAGTGGTCAGTTTTCTGACGTTCTTTCTGGCGACTGACCATTGGCTAATGTCCGGTGCTGCCGAAGCCGCCGGTGCCGCGAAGGGTTTCGTCCAAAATTTCGACTTCGAGCCAGGCGGCGCGGATGACCGGGGCGAGGACGGCCTGGGCGATGCGCATGCCGCGGGTGATCAAGAAATGTTCCATGCTGGCATTGATGACGATGACCTGGATTTCGCCTCGAAAATCTTCGTCGATGGTGCCGGGGCTGTTGGGGAGCATGATGCCGTGGTTGAGGGCGAGGCCGGAGCGCGGCCGGATCTGCAGTTCGTAGCCGGGGGGTAGGGCGATGGCGAGGCCGGTGGGGATGAGTTTGCGGCCGGCGGGCGGCAGGTTGATGGGTTTTTCGATCGCAGCGAGCAGGTCCATGCCGGCGGCGCCGGCGGTGGCGTAGGTGGGAAGGGGGAGGTCGTGGGAATGCACACGTTTGATCTGGATTTTTATGCCGTTCATTCGGGGTTCCGGGTGTTTTGAGAGAAGATTTATCCGCAGATTTCGCAGATGGCCGCAGATAAGAAAGGATTCGGGTTGGCGAACTTGTCGCCAAACCCGATGGCTGAAGGAATCAAAAGTTTTTTGCTTCTTTTCAAAAAAGAAGTTCTTTCTTGCTTGCTATTCTTTCGGCCAGTTTTTTGGCGAGGTCCTTTTTGGACATCTTTGGCCATGCTTCCGCGCCTTCTGCCGTGATCAGAAGGATTTCGTTGTCGGCGCCGCCCATGATGCCGGGTGTAGAAACGTTGTTGGCGAGGAGCCAGTCGCAGTTTTTGCGGGCGCGTTTGGCGGTGGCGTTTTCCAGGAGGTTTTCGGTTTCGGCGGCGAAACCGATGACCAGGCGAGGGCGGTTCGGGCCGGGGGCGGAGAGGGTTTTTAGGATGTCGGGGTTTTCCGTGAGGGTGAGGCTGGGGGTGGCGCCGGATTTTTTGATTTTTTGGTCGGCGGTGTTTTGCGCGCGCCAATCAGCCACCGCGGCGGCGCAGATGGCGATGGCGGCGGGCAAGGCGGCGTTGACGGCCGCGGCCATTTCGGCGGCGGTTTCAATGTGGATGGTGGCGAGGCCGGGGGGGTCTGGGATTGTGACGGGGCCGGTGATGAGGGTGACGCGGGCGCCTAGGGATGCGAGGGCGGCGGCGATGGCGTGGCCCTGGCGGCCGGAGGAACGGTTGGCGAGGTAGCGCACGGGGTCGATGGGTTCGTGCGTCGGGCCGCTGGTGACGATGGCGCGGAGGCCAGAAAGCGGGCCGGCGGCGCCCAGCGCCTGGGCGATGGCGGCGAGCATGACTTCGGGGTCGGGCAGGCGGCCGTAGCCAAATTCGCCGCAGGCCATCGGGCCTTCGTCGGGGGGTAGCAGAATCACGCCTCTTTGCGCCAGAATTTTCTGGTTGGCGACCGTGGCTTCGTGCTCCCACATACGAACGTTCATGGCGGGAGCGGCGAGGATTCTTTTGTCGGTGGCGAGCAGGAGGGTGGTGGCCAGGTCATCGCAGATGCCGGCGGCCATTTTGGCCAGAATGTTGGCGCTGGCGGGGACCACGGCGATGAGGTCGGCAGAGCGGGAAAGTTCGATGTGGCCCATTTCGGACTCGTCGGTCAGGCTGAACAAGTCGGTAAAAACCTTGTTGCCGGAGAGGGCCTGGACCGAGAGGGGCGTGACGAAGTGTTTTGCGGAGTCGGTGAGGACGGCGGTGACGGCGCCGCCGGATTTCTGGATGAGGCGGATGAGTTCCAGCGCCTTGTACGCGGCGATGCCGCCGGAAATGATGAGCAGGATTTTTTTGCCAGCGAGATTCACAGCCGCCAGCCCTGGTGGATGGCGGCGATGCCGCCGGACAGGTTGCGGTAGGTGACGCGCTCCAGGCCCGCGGCTTCCATCATCGTTTTGAGGGTGTCCTGGTCCGGGAACATTCTGATGCTTTCGGCGAGGTACTGGTAGCTGGCCTCGTCCTTCGCCACGATCCGGCCGATTCGGGGCAGGGCTTCGAATGACCAGGCGTCGTACAGCTTTTCCAGGGCGGCGACCTGCAGTTTGGAAAATTCCAGGAGCAGAAACTTGCCGCCGGGGCGGAGCACGCGGCGGGCTTCGGCGAGGACGCTTTCCTTGTTGGTGCAGTTGCGCAGGCCAAAAGCCATGGAAACGCGGTCCACGGATTTGTCGGGCAGCGGCAACATCTCGGCGTCGGCGACGAGCAGGGAGATGTCCGCCAAAAAGGCGTTCTCGGTGGCGCGGTCGAGGCCGATCCGGAGCATGGAGAAATTGATGTCGGAGAGCAGAACCGGGCCGCCGCCGCGCTTGAGCCAGCCAAAAGCGATGTCGCCGGTGCCGCCGGCCAGGTCCAGCAGCGTGCGGTTTGGCCGCGGGTCGAGGGCTTGCAAAAAATCGCGCTTCCACAGGCGGTGGATGCCGAACGACATCAGGTCGTTCATCAGATCATATTTGGGAGCAACGGAATCGAAGACGTCCCGGACGAGCAGCCGCTTCTGCGCCTTGGGGACGGTCGAGAAACCGAAATCGACGGAATCCGGGGGATGGCTTTCGGTGGTCATGGACTGCATATAGCGTTGTTTTGAACCATGCCGGAACTCCCCGAAGTCGAAACCGTGATGCGCGGGCTGGATGGCCGGCTGACGGGACGGCGCATTCTGCGGGCCACGCTGCGGCGGCCGGATCTGCGCTGGGCGATCCCGGCGGGATTTGAAGCCGCCCTGACCGGCGCGCTCGTGACCGGCTTTCGCCGCCGCGGGAAATATATTTTCATGCGGCTCGATACCGGGATCTCGGTCCTCATTCACCTCGGCATGTCCGGGCGGATGGTCATCGATGGTCCACAGGCCGCGCATGAGCACCTGCTGATCGAGGTGGCAGGCGGCGGACAAATCGGCTTCGTGGACCCCCGCCGGTTCGGCGCGTTGGACCTGGTGGCGACCGGCGCCGAGGACGCGCACAAGCTGGTGGCGGGCATGGGGCCGGAACCGTTGGGGAACGAATTTTCCGAGCCCGTGCTGGCCGCGGCGCTGGCGGGCAAGGCCACGCCGATCAAGGCAGCGCTGCTGGACCAGCGGATCGTGGCGGGCATCGGCAACATCTACGCCAGCGAGGCGCTGTTCCGCGCCGGCATCAGCCCCCGCCGTCTGGCCGGCAACCTCGGCCTGCCGCGCGTGCAAAAACTGGTGCCGGCGATCAAGGCGACGCTGCTGGAGGCGATCGCGGCCGGCGGGTCCAGCTTGCGGGACTACGTGCAGCCAAGCGGGGAGCTAGGGTATTTTCAGCACGCCTGGAAGGTCTATGGGCGCGCGGGGGAGCCTTGCGAGCGCTGCCCTGGGCCGCCGGCGTGCGACGGGATACGGCAGATGGTGCAGACCGGGCGGTCGTCGTACTATTGCCCAAGGACGCAGAGGTAGCAAAGCAAGCAGCGCTTNNGCGAAGCGGAGCAAAAAGTTTTTTGGTTCTTTTTTTCAAAAAAGAACTACTTGCCTTCCTTGTATCCGCTTAGAGCGCTATTTTTCGCCCACAAAAAGGAGACACGCCATGGCACATGAAATGATTTTGGTCGAGACGCAGGGGCGGGTCGGCATTATTCGGCTGAACCGGCCGGCGGCGCTGAATGCGCTGTGCGACCAGCTGATGAGGGAACTGGGGGCGCAGCTTGCGGCGTTCGATGCGGATGCGGGGGTCGGCGCGATCGTGCTGACCGGGTCGGACAAGGCCTTCGCGGCGGGGGCGGATATCAAGGAAATGCAGCCGCGCACCTATCCAGGCACGCTGCTCGACGATTTCATCACGCCGTGGGAGGCGGTGACGCGGACCAGGAAACCGGTGATCGCCGCGGTGGCCGGGTACGCGCTGGGCGGCGGGTGCGAACTGGCGATGATGTGCGATTTCATCATCGCGGCGGATAGCGCGAAGTTTGGCCAGCCGGAGATTAATCTGGGGGTGATTCCGGGCGCCGGCGGTTCGCAGCGGCTGACGCGGGCGGTGGGCAAAGCCAAGGCCATGGATATGGTGCTGACGGCGCGAATGATGGACGCGGTAGAGGCCGAAAAGGCCAATCTGGTGAGCCGGGTTGTGCCGGCGGCGGATTTGATGGCGGAGACGCTCAAAATTGCGGAAAAAGTGGCCGCATTGTCGCCGGTGGCGGTGGCGGTGGCCAAAAAGGCGGTGAACGCGGCGTTCGAGACGACGCTCACCCAGGGCGTGCAGTATGAGCGGGGGGTGTTTCTGCCGCTGTTCGGCACGCCGGACCAGCAGGAGGGGATGGCGGCGTTCGTGGAGAAGCGTAAGCCGAAGTTTTCGGAAGGGTAGGAAAGCAGTTACTTTTTTGAAAAAAAGTAACCAAAAAACTTTTGCTCCGCTTCGCGCCGTGTTGGCCCGTAACGGGCCAACACGGCGCGAAGCGGAGCAAAAGTTTTTGCGCGCTTTTTTCAAAAAGCGCTGCTTTCTTTTATAGTTTCAGCGTCACCGCAACAGGAACATGGTCCGACGGCTGCGGCCAGTCGCGAGCCTCGACGAGGATTTTGTGGCTGACCAGGCCCGCTTTCAGGTCCGGCGTCACCCAGATGTGGTCCAGGCGGCGGCCGCGGTTGGAAAGCCGCCAGTCGCGGTTGCGGTAGGACCACCACGTATAAAGTTTTTCCGGTTCGGGGACGAAATGGCGCAGCGCGTCGTAAAAACCCTCGCGCTGCCAGGCGAGCAGGCCGGAGGTTTCAGGTGGGGTGTGGCTGACGATGTCCAGAAGCTGCTTGTGCGACCACACGTCGTGTTCGAGCGGCGCGATGTTGAGGTCGCCCACCAGAATCGCGCGACTTGGCGGGTACTGAGAAAAATGGTTTCGGGCTTCGGCGATGAAGTCCAGCTTGTGGCCAAATTTGGGATTCTGCTCCCGGTCCGGAATGTCGCCGCCGGCGGGGACGTAGAAATTGTGCAGCGTGAGCGGTTTGCCCCCAAGCGAGACGGTGGCGGCGAGGTGCCGGCAGTCGTTTTTCTTCACCCAGTCCGGCGTGTCCGGCACCACGGTGAGCTTGAGTTTGGAGAGTATGGCCACGCCGTTATAGCCCTTCATGCCGCGCTTCAGGATGTGCTTGAAACCCGTGTTTTCCGCTAGGAATTCCGGGAATAAATCGTCCGGCACCTTGGTCTCCTGCAGGCACAGCACGTCCGGTTGCAGTTCCGCAATGAGCGTGTCCAGCAGGGATTGCCGCAGACGCAGCGAATTGATGTTCCAGGTGGCGATGGTGAATTTTTTGGCCATGCCGTGCTTTCACATGGCGCGCGCGCCGGTTCAACCGCCGGATTGGATCGGGGAGCCGCCTTGGAAGGTGAACAGGGAGTCGGGGAACGGGCCGCCGGGGGCGATGTCGTACAGGCTGACGCGGGTCTGGCGTTGTTGCGCGTCGGTGACGACCCATTGGCGCAGTTCCAGCGGGCCGGTGCCGAAGACGAGGGTGAGTGAGCCCTGGTTGGCCTTGCCGGTGCGGATCAGGGTGATGCTGTCCTCACCCGGTTCGCGGTCCACGTTGGTGACGGTGACGCCGCCGGAGAGCGTGACGTGCTGCGCCAGCAAAATGCCGAGCGGCGTGCTGCCGAGCGGGATGTTGGTGGTCTGGTCCAATTGCGGGTCGTTATAGACCAGCAGGCCGTAGCCGGCGACGAGCAGTTGCTTGTCCGGCGGATCGTATTCGAAGCGCATCTTTCCCGGCCGCTGCAGCCAGGCTTTGCCGGTGCGCGTGGCGCCGTCCGCCGCCACCTGCAGGAAATTGGCGGTGATGGCGGTGAGGCCGTTGAGGTAGGTTTGCACCTGGCTGATCAGCGCCTGGTCCGCGGCCGAGAGCGCCGGTGTGGATTGCGCGCGCGCGAAGGGCGCCGGCAAATTCATGCCGGCGCCGATCACGGCGGCCAGAAGGCTGCGTCGTTGCATGGCCGGATGCGGCCGCGCGAAGCCGGTGCTTAGCCGGCGGCGGCCCGGCGGCTGGCGGCTTCGGTTTTGTTGGCGGCAAACGCCTCGTTCATGATGTGGCGGGTTTCGCGCAGGAACGCGGCACCCTTCACGGTACGCTGCACCAGCACGCTGCGCCGGTCAGAGGGGTCAACTTTGCGGCGGATGAAGTCGAGCTCGGTCAGCCGGTCCAGCGCGCGGGTGATGGCGGGTTTGGAAACATTCAGCTCATGCGCTAGGCCGCGCACGGTGTGGCCGCCTTCATTCAGGTAGCAGGTGAGAAACACGCCGAGCTGGCGGGCCGAGAGATCGACTCCGTCACGGCGAACAAGTGAAACGATGGTGTCCCGCAGGATGCCCACGAGTTGGTCGGAAGAAAGTTGCGCTGCCATTGAATTTCCTTTCTGGCGAAAACCGGCCTTTTCCAAAAGCAAGGTTTTCAGTTCGTAAACCATTAATATATTCCGAGCAGCCAACTAAACAAGATCGAATCCCCATTTATACTGCTTGGAACCAAGTTAAATCGTTCGCGGCGTTTTGCAAACGTATTGTGGATCGGCATCAGATTTATTTCCGGCAAGGCATTGCAACATGAAAACATTGCAACTTCATTTAGAGCAGACGAACGGTATTTCAATTTCATTCGGCAATGTTTTGTTAATTTATGTATCGCCCACACGCGAGTCCCTGCCCAAACGCCGTCTTGCTATCGGCGAGAACGCGCCTCGACCGCCGCGAACAAAGCACGCAGAGATTGTGCTTCGCCGCCCTCCGGACGGCCCGGCATGCCGGTATCGTTCCACGCATAGACATCGACATGAGCCCAGGCAACGGTCGCGGGAACGAAACGATTCAGGAATAGACCCGCGATGATGGCGCCGGCATGGGGTTTTGATGAAACCGTGTTCATGTCTGCAACTTTGCTGTCCAGCCAGGTGTCGTAGCCGCTCCATAGCGGCAGCCGCCATAGCGGGTCGTGCACTTCCCGCCCGGCGGCCAGCAAAGCCTCGGCCAGCTCGTCGCTGTTGCTGAACAAGGCCGGCAGGTCCGGGCCGAGTGCGACGCGCGCGGCACCTGTCAAAGTTGCGGCGTCGATCAGCCAGTCAGGCTCCTCTGCCGCCGCCTCCGCCAACAGGCCGCACAGCACCAGCCGGCCCTCCGCGTCGGTGTTGCCGACTTCGATGGTCTGGCCTTGCGCCGTCGTCAGCACGTCGGACGGCCGCATGGCGTGTCCGGAAATGCTGTTTTCCACGCAGCCGATTCGCACATGCAGCCGGACCGGCAGATCACGGCTCATGATCAAGCGCGCCAGCGCCAGCAGAATCGCCGCTCCGCCCATGTCTTTTTTCATGCGCAGCATGGCGGCGCTCGGTTTCAAATCGTAACCGCCTGTATCGAAACACACGCCTTTTCCGCACAGCGAAATGAACGGCGCGCCGGCTCCCGCGGCACTCCCGGTCCAGGCGAAACAAACCGCTTCGGGCGCGCGGTCCGAACCGGCGCCGACGGCGGCCAGCGCCGGAAAACGCTTTTGCAGCGCCGCGCCTTCGATTCTCTCTGCTGCCGCGCCGAAGTTTTGCGCCACCGCGAAAACTTCATCCGCGAGCTCCCGCGGGCCCAAAAGATTCGCCGGCGTGTTGATGAGATCGCGCGCAAAACACACCGCCTCCGCAATGCTTTTGGCGCGCGCCGGCACACGCTCATCGGCGAGCATCGCCGGCGCCTTTTGCCGCGGTTTCAGGCGGTCGAACGCATAGGCGCCCAGCAGAAATCCGGTCGCCGCCATCTCCAGATCGAAATCCCCCGGCGCCAGCCGCCACGTGGTGCCGGACGGCAGCGAAGCCGCCAGGCCGCCAAAGGCAAAAGGCGACCGGCTCTCGCCCAGCCCCACCACCGCGCCCGCCAGGCCGGACTCGCCAGGCAGCAGCACCGGCGGGCCGGCGGATGCGTCAAAATGCTGCGCACGCAAAAACGCCGCCGGCCCCGGCGGCAGACCGGCCAAAAATTCGTCCAGCCCCGCGGGACGCACGGCATAAAGCGGCCATTCCAAACCAGCAGTGAACTCAGCCATCATCACTCCCCGTCAAATCATACCCGACGTGGTCATGATGAAGTCGCCGTCAAAGGTCCAGCCCGGCCGAAAAATGCCCGGGCGCGAACCCTCAGTTCAGCCGCTGCAGCTCAATCGCCGCCACCCGGCCCTCGCGCTGCTGCAGCACGAAGCGAATCTTCTCGCCCTCGTTCAGCTTGCGCAAACCGGCGCGCTGCACCGCGCTGATGTGAACGAAAATATCGTCCCCACCCTCCTCCGGCGCGATAAAGCCATAGCCCTTGCCAGGATTGAACCATTTTACCGTGCCGGTATGCGCCTTGGGCGCCGCACCGGCAGTTTCGACGTCTTTCTCAATTTGTGCCGTTTCCATTGTCACCACCTTTTTTGTGGCCTTGCTTCGTTTGCTTCGAAAAGGCCTGGTCGGTTTCCTCGCCGGCTGTCACCGGTCCGAAACACTAGGCCCGAAAGCGGGTCGGGGGCAACGGGAAATTGCGGGGTCGGGGGAGTTAGACCAGGGGGGCGCTGCCCCCCTGGACCCCCCGCTAAGGCCGAAGGGCCTTAGAACCATTTAGTTTGGTCTCGTGGGTG
>PLFB01000062.1 GCA_003137135.1 Acetobacteraceae bacterium | reverse complement strand
CATCGGCACGGAGAAGCCTTCGAGCTCCCAAGTAAACACATGCACCCTGGTGGCATCGGGGCGGAACATGCCTTCATGAGACATTGAGCAGGCAAGCTCGCAGTTGTGGCAGCCGGTGCATTTATCGGCATTAATCATGAGCATTTTGGCCAATGGATTCTGCTCCTCACCAGCTTCATCTATGGGCGGCGCCCGCCGGGGGCGGTAGCTTCGGAATCTACTCAAGTCCGTCTTGGCCATGGTTCGGAACTTACTCAGAGCCGGCCTCGCGCTGTCGACTACGAATTATCCAACCAGGGCTCACCAATCCTGCGCTTCATCGCTGGCGGTGAAGACCATATCGCGCAACAACGGTGATGATGAAGATTAGGGACGAAGACCCTGATCGCGTTTGAATCACAACCGGCGAAATTGTTGCGCGCATGACGCCGGACGCCGCCGTTCCAGCGCAGGCCGTCCCTGCAAGCGGAAGCCGATGCGGCCGGGGGGATGTGAATTCGGCCTCCGTGCACTGGCAGCCCGCGCCCGCCCATGACGATCGCCGGAATCACCAGCATCGCGGCCAGTGATGTGTCCATCCGCGGCGCCAGCAGCCCCGAAAGGGCCATGCCCAATACAAACTCCATGGCATTGCACCGCCATCGACGGCAAGCTTCGCCACGAACACCGCACCCGGCAAAGGCGCCGGGTTCAATCCGCCCGCCAGCCCGAAACGGATGAGCGATACTCCGGTTTGTGTAAGCAGGTCTTCGGCGGAGCCGCACTGGCCGGCGTTGAGCTCCGACGGCGCTGGTTCAAAAACCGGTGCCGCGCGGCAGCCGCACCTCGCCCGCCATGCCAAACACAAAAATGATCTTCGCCCCGCCAATAAGCTAATGGAGGATGGGCTACCTGTCGGCGAAGCCGATCATTCCGCATCCAGCGCTTGCAGAATATTCTCGCCCACCAGCTCGGATGACATCGGGTTCTGGCCGGTGATCAAATTCCCATCCCGCACCGCATGAGGCTGCCAGTCGCCGCCTGATTCAAACACGCCGCCCAGTTCACGCAATTTCGATTGCAGAAGAAACGGCACGACATGATCCAGCCCTACGGCTTTCTCCTCCGCATTGGTGAACCCGGTGACCCTGCGCCCCGCTACAAGCGGCTTGCCGTCGGCGCCGAGCGCGCCCGTCAGACCCGCCGGACCATGGCAAACCGCCGCGATAATTTTCCCATCCGCATCATATTTTTTTAGCCAATCTGCCAGAATCTTGTTCTCCGGCAAATCCCACATCACGCCATGGCCGCCGGGCAGAAAAATCCCGTCGAAGTCGTCCGGTTTCAGCGCGGCCAGCGCCGAGGTGGCCTGCAACGCCGCCTGCACCGCCTCATCCTTGATGAATCTCTGGGCCGCTTCGGCCTTCACCGCATCCGGCTTCTGCGAATTCGGGTCGAACGGCACAATGCCGCCAGCGATCGAGGCAATCGTCACCGAAATGCCCGCATCGGCCAGAATGTAATAGGGGGCGGCGACTTCCTCAACCCAGGATCCTGTCGGATGGCCGGTATCCCCCATTTTGTTGTGTGATGTCGTCAGAATGAGAATCTTTTTCATACGCGTGTGCCCTTGTTATGCTTGCAGCGATATGGTGACGCGCGGACAGTTAAGCAAATGAACCAGGCGCTCCGGTCACCAACATCACGTGCCGATTCGCAACTTCCGTAGTTGGCCGCCATCCAGCAGTTTGAGACCAAAATATTGGTTCGACCATTCTTCATTCTTTCACTTCGTTACTGAGCGTTGAACCTTAATCGGCCCCAGAAACTCATGCTGCTCCAGTTCCACGACGCCTTGTTTGGCCAACTCCAGCATCGCAACAAAAGTGCTGGTCCACGCTGACCGGCGGCGCAGCACCGACAACGCCTTCGAAGTCTCTGCCTTCACGACCTCGGGCAGCAGCTCAAAAAGCTCTCCCTGGCTGTTGGTTTCCGAGAAGTACCGAACAATGCGATTCCGCGCCTCGGGGATTTCGAATAAATCGAGATAGGCCGGACGGTACATAGAACCCTCGGTCAACGCGTAATCGCGCTCATCGAACAACTCCATGCATGCCCAGACAAAAGCCACCCGGTCGATCTGCCGATGATGCTGGATCAGTTCGCCAGACCATTCAGGATCCCCGCGCGCAAACACATCCCGTCCGAGCATGTCCCGCCGTTCCAGCCAGCCGGCCAGCGCCTGCATGTGCTGTAACGCCAGGAGGCGATCCCGCAGAACAGCCGCGTCCGCCTCAGCCTGGATCTGCTCTGGCTCATCCGCCGGCAAAAGCAGGTTCGACCGCAACAGCAGCACCCAGGCGGCCATCACCACCCAGTCGGCCTTCTGCGATAGCGGCATTGCCGGCGGCGCCTCTTCCAGCGCCAAGGCAAGCTGATCCATGATGTCGCCAATCGACAAGACAGCGAGATTTATTCGGTGCGCGCGCGACAGGCTCAGCAGTAAATCCAGGGGCCCCTCGAAGCCATCGAGGGCCAATTCCGGCACCTGCCTTGGCCGCGCGGCGATATCTTCATCTTCTGCAAAATCCGCTTGAGGATCGAGGTCGATCAGATCAGCCATCCCCTCTCCCAGCTCATCGGTCTCGACCTCAGGGTGAACGACAGGGAGGGGCGAGACCGCGCGATCGCCGCAACCGCCGCTTTGGGCGCGTGATCGACCGTGAAAAAGCTGTATCCCAAAAACCGGGACTCTCGGGCGATCCGGCGGCCTGGCCGCGCCTTTACCGAGGTAGCCACCTGCAAAAGCCGGTCCTCAGTTCCCCAGTGCTTCGCCAGCCAGGCGATGGCAGTCGGATGCCGCATGCCCAGCTCAAGAATATCAGACGGGATCGGCAGCAAAACCTGCAGGTCAAACGGACAGCCCCGCCCCGCGACCGCGCGTTCCGCCGCCCGTGCTTCCCGCGCCTGGACCCTTTCGACAAACTGCCTGGCTTGAGCCCGGCAATATTCCACCGATACCCCCCGCACCGCCGGCGGCTGTGATACGGTCAGATTGAAAATGTCCTCCTCGATGACGTCACAATCCAGACGCCAAGGGATTATTCCGGGCCCCCGCGCCGCTTCCTGAAACAAGGCAATATCCGCGGCCGGCCCGACAACGATCAGATGATGAAACAGCCATTCATCATTTGCCCCCGACCGATACCGCGAAGCGGATTTCCGCTTGCGGCCGCGGTCTTTTTTGGGCGCATCAGGATCCGGAACTGGCTTGTCGCGACGCGCGCGGACCACTGGCGGCGGCAGATGGTCCCATGGCGCCCTGACTTCGCTCACAGATCCAGCGCGCCAACCGGGCTTTGATCGACCAGGCCGGCCCGCGCGACATAGCCCCGCATCGTCCGCAGATCCTTATGCCGGCTATGCTTCATGATGTCTTCGTCGCGAACGCCTTTCGCGTAAGCCGCGGTGATAAAACCGACGCGCAGCGAATGCGCGCTGAAACGGTCAAACCCCTCGATTACGACGCCCGCCATCGCCGCGCGCTTGACCAGAATGTCGCTCACCGATTGCGCGGTCAGCGGGCGGATTTCAAAACCCTGCTTTTTCGGTTTTGGCGCCGCGACGGATGATTTGCCTCGGCTGCTCTTCTTGACCTTCGGTGCTTGAATGCGATTGGCCCAGCTGATCCGAAAAAACACCGGGCCGGTCTTTCGATCGGCGACCAGCCGCCAACGCTCATAGGCCGACACAGCACAGGTCTCGGCATGCTTGCCCCGGGGAATGCCGATCTCGGCCCCCTCCCCTGCCTTATCGGTTTTGCTCCGCATGATGCGGATTTTCATGCCTTTGGCGTCAACGCTCACATCCTTGACGTCCAGACCAACCAGTTCGGACCGCCGCAAGGCGCCGACGAACCCGATCAGGATAAGTGCCCGATCCCGGCAGCCCCTGGCCGAAAAATCACAGGTTTCCAGAAGTTTCCGGAGCACCGGTTCGGTGATCGCCGCGGCTTTTTTCACCGGCCGCCCGTGATCACGGAGCAAGCCTTTCAGCGGCCCCTGAATCTCCAGATCGCTGGAATTCCAGGGCCAGTTGTTGAATTTGTGCATTTTGGCGATCGCCGCCAGCCGCCGCCTGATTGTGTTCGGCGATTTCTGCGCCGCCAGGCTGGTCAGATAGGCGCCGACCGTCTGCGGCGAACTCGGCGTCGGCTCGAAGCCGCATTCGGCGCACCATAGCTTATAGTCCTGCCAATCGGACCGGTAGGCCCGCAAGGTTGCCGGTGCTGTCGCTTTGCGGGCATATTCCTCAGACTTTTTGAGGGCCGCCTCGCCTTTCGGCGTGATTTGCCGCGCCAGAGAGCCGTAGTGTTCAGCGGCTTTTAAGGCGGCTTCGCCGGCGGCGGTCACGCCGTTCGGCGCAGAAACTCCAACCAATCCGGCCACTGGCGCCATCGGCGGGGCATCCGGGGGAAAAATCTCCCCGGCGATCCCGGTTTCCGCGATTTCGGCTTTGGCAGTCATTTTTGGAGTCTAGGGCAGATTCGCGAAAAATTCCAAGCCGAATAATTCACGAAGTACCGATAAGGGGCATTATCACAAGTATGGTGTCATGCCGGCAAAACCGTGGTTTTCGCGCATCAGCGCGAAAACTCGCTCAACGGGCCGATTGTTTCTTCTTTGTTCGCTTGTGTGGGAAATTTGGCCGCGTCATTAGGCCGCGCTAGACGACGAAAAAATCAACAAATGGGCCGTAATAAGCCGAAAG
>PLFB01000252.1 GCA_003137135.1 Acetobacteraceae bacterium | reverse complement strand
GGCCGAAAGGCCTTAGAACCATTTAATTTGGTCTCGTGGGTGGGGCGGTCTGTGCCCTTTAAGTCCGAACGCCGTGCGCGCACGGCGTTCGGACTTAAAGGGCACAGACCGCCCCACCCACGAGACCAAATTAAATGGTTCTAAGGCCTTTCGGCCTTAGTGGGGGGTCCAGGGGGGCGAAGCCCCCTTGGCCTTACTTGCCTGATTTAATCCGCCCAAGGCTGTATCTCTTGCTGTGGCAATTCGGCGAACAGTGTGACGACGCTGGCGCGTTTGGTGGGGTGGCGCCAGCCGGGGGCGACGTCCAGGATGGGGCGCAGCACGAAGGCGCGGGTATGGGCGCGCGGGTGCGGCAGGATGGGCGACGGGTCGGTCCGGACCACGCCGTTCAGGTCGATCAGGTCCAGGTCCAGCGTGCGGGCCGCGTTGGGGTTTTCGCGCGTGCGGCCGAAGCGGTCTTCGATGAGCAGCAGGTCCATCATGAGACCGGCCGGATCAGGTTGGCCTTCCAGGCGAATCACGCCGTTGCAGTAATCCGGCTGGTCCGAGTTCGGAATCGGCGCCGACCGGTACCAGGTGGAGAGCGCCACGAAATTCATGCCTGGCAGCGCCCGCACCGCCGCCACCGCGGCTTCGCAGTTTTGCAGCACGGTCTTGCCCGGGCTCGGCAGGTTCGCCCCGACCGCGATCAGGATCATGGCTCAGCCCGCGAGAGCGAGGCTTTCAAGCACGGCGAGATTTGGATATGACACATCCCCATAGCCCAATTTTCATTCCGGATTATTCCGGCCACCAATGAATTTAAGCTTTTGTCAGATTGAGAAGGAATTTGGTATAGATGCGTTTTATTCAACAGGAAAGAACCGCCTTGTTCATTGACGGCGCGAATTTATACGCCGCGACCCGCAGCCTGGGCTTCGACATCGACTACCGCCGCCTGCTGGATTTCTTTTCCACGAAAACCACCCTGATACGGGCGTATTATTATTCCGCCTTGCTGGAGACGGAGGAGTATTCCCCGCTCAAGCCGCTCACCGACTGGCTGGCCTATAACGGATATACCCTGGTGACGAAGCCGGCCAAGGAATTTACCGACGCGATGGGCCGCCGCCGCATCAAGGGCAACATGGACATCGAATTGGCCATTGATATGCTTGAACTTTCTCCTCGGCTGGATCACGCTGTGCTGTTTTCCGGCGATTCCGATTTCCGCCGGCTGGTGGAGGCCGTGCAGCGCCGCGGCGTGCGCGTCTCGGTGATTTCGTCGATAAAAACCACCCCGCCGATGATCGCCGACGAACTGCGCCGCCAGGCCGACCAGTATATTGAGCTCGCCGACATCGCCGCCGGGTTTTCCCGCAAGCCGGCGGAGGCGCGCCCCCGCTCACAGGAACGTGATTTCGAGGACGAATAATTTTTTCGTGCTCGAAGCCGCCGCACCCGGAAAAGACTGCCCGCTCTGCCCGCGCCTGGTGGCCTACCGTCTCGCCAACCGCGCCAAGGAGCCGGGCTGGCACAACGCGCCGGTTCCCAGTTTCGGCGGGCTGGGGGCGGCGCTGCTGGTCGTGGGCCTGGCGCCTGGCGTGCGCGGCGCCAACCGCACCGGCCGCCCGTTTACCGGCGACTACGCCGGCCAACTGCTCTACGCCACGCTGCTGAAATATGGCTTCGCCGCCGGCCAGTATCTCGAGCGCCCCGATGACGGCCTGGAACTGCTGAACTGCCGCATCACCAACGCGGTGCGCTGCGTGCCGCCGCAAAACCTGCCGACGCCGGCCGAGGACAAAGCCTGCAACGATTTTTTGGCGCGCGAGATCGCCGCGATGCCAAATCTGCGCGTCATCCTAACACTGGGCACCGTTTCCCACCTGATGACCCTGCGCGCGTTGGGCGTAAAACCCGCGCCCCACAAATTCGCCCACGGCGCGGTGCACCACCCGCGCAACGATCTGGTCCTCGTCAACAGCTATCACGTGTCCCGCTACAACACGAGCACGCGCCGCCTGACCGTGGCGATGTTCGAAACCGTGGTGGAAACCCTCCGCGCCCTGATCGAGTAGCACGGTCTGGCGCCGCTGACTCAAAGTCAATGCCACTTCGTATCCCCGTCAAACTAATTAAAAATGACCTCCAAGCTGTTCACTTACTAAATTTCATCTTTCGTTAGGAATAGAAACGATCGAATCCAAGCCGCGCGGAACCCGAAGCTCGAAGCGATCCGCCATTTTCCCGAGTTCAAGCGCGCCCTGCATCCCTTCGCCCGTCCATTTCACCGTCCCAGTTTCATTAACAATATCTATAACTCTTCAATAATTACCAAACAACTTACTAAAATTCACTCCGCAAATTCTAAATAAAATCTAAAACCGATTCACGTCCCGTTAGCAAATTGCAGGCAAAAGCCCGGCAACCAACTTTGACCGGATTTTGCCATGCGCCTCCTTCTCATCCTCGCCGTCCTCCTCCCGCTCGCCGCCTGCGCCGAGCATCCAGACCCCACCACCGCCGCCATCGAAACCGCCGACCTCACCGGCGGCGTCTGCACCCACGAAGACGCCCCGCTGTTCACCCAAAGCGGCAACCTGATCGAAAATTTTGACTGCGACGACCACTCCTTCAACCAGATCTCCGGCCTGGTTTACGCCGACAATCAGGAATAGCGCTCCTCCGCCCACGGATCGGCGTTATTGTTGTAGCCGCGGGTCTCCCAAAAACCGGGAGCATCCGCCGCCGCAAATTCCATCCGCTTCACCCACTTGGCGGATTTCCAAAGGTACAATTTGGGAATCATCCCGCGCAGCGGCCCGCCATGCTCGCGCGAAATCGGCTGCCCATTCCAAGTATGCGCCAGCATAACGTCCGGTTGGGAAAACTGTTGCAGCGACACATTCGTGGTATAATCATCATGCGAATGAAAAATCACGTGCCGGCACTCCGGCTTCGGCTGCACCAGCGCCAGAATCACCTCGGCCGGAATGCCGCGGAAAACATTGTCGTAGCGCGACCAGGTCGTCACGCAATGCATGTCCGAAACCTGGTCGCGCTGCGGCAACGCCATCAGTTCGGCCCATGTCAGCACCGCCGGATGCTCCACCGCGCCATCGATCGTCAGCGTATAGCTCGTCGTTTTCACCTCCGGCTGAATCCCCAGATCCAACACCGGCCAGTCCTTCACCTCATGCTGCCCCGGCGGCAATTTCTGCCCCGGCGCCGCATGCTTGCCCGTCAGACCACGCCCCGCCGCCGCCCATTCCTGCTTCTTCCCGATCAGCTTCTCTTTCAGCCGGCCAAAAATCGTCGGATCGTCAGTCATGCGCATGCCCCCGATGAATCGGATCGATCCAAGCCACCGCCTCCGGTTTTTCCACCGGCTCGATATTCAGATTCACCACCACCGCCTCATTATCGGAGCGGATCACCACGCACTCCAACCGCTCATCGCTCAGCGCGTTGATCTCCTGGTGCGGCACATAAGGCGGAATGAAAATAAAATCCCCCGGCTCGGCCTCCGCGCAAAATTCCAGCTTCTCGCCCCACCGCATCCGCGCCTTGCCCCGCACCACGAAAATCACGCTCTCAAGCGCGCCATGATGGTGCGCCCCGGTCTTCGCATTCGGCTCGATCTTCACCGTCCCCGCCCAAATTTTTTGCGCCCCCACCCGCGCCGCATTAATCGCCGCCGCACGCGTCATGCCCGGCGTCTGCGGCGTATTGCTATCCAGCGTGCCCGCCTTGATCACCTGAACGCCGTTATGCTTCCAATGGTCCATCAAAAACCTCCAAACCCATCCACGTCAAAGCAATCCATCTTTTCAAGGGCGAGAAGAAAGTAGTTACTTTTTTTCAAAAAAGTAACTTCTTCCCTTACCTATTCCTCAAAAGCCTAGCCTTATCCCTCTGCCAATCCCGCGCCGCCACCGCCGCCCTCTTGTCATGCTTTTGCCGCCCTTCCGCGATTCCCAGCGTCACCTTCGCCAGGCCGCGCTCATTGAAATGAATATCCAACGGCACCACCGTCGCCCCGTCCCGCGCGATCGCGCCAAACAATTCGTTACGCTCCTTCGCCTTCACCAGCAATTTCCGCGCCCCGCGCACATCAAACCGCGACAGCACGCCGCTCTGATATTCCGGAATATACGCGTTAAACAGAAACAGCTCCCCATCCCGCTCGCCCGCCCACGCCTCCGCCAGTTGCGCCCGCCCCAGCCGCAAACTTTTCACCTCCGCCCCCTTCAGCACAATCCCCGCCTCCACCGTCGAGAGTATTTTGTAGTCAAACCGCGCCTTCCTGTTCTGCGTGGCCACGCCATGCGAAATATAGCCCGATTTGCTCTTCGCCGCCTCCGCCATCAGTTCAAGAGTCCCACCTCGACCATCGCCGCCCGCACCCGCGCCGCGGACGCTTCGCCCAGCGGCGCCAGCGGCAGCCGGCAGAACGCGCTGCCAAACCCCAAAAGCGAGGCCGCATATTTCACCGGCCCCGGATTGCTCTCGCAAAACATCGCGTCATGCAGCGGCACCAGCCGGTCCTGAATCGCCATCGCCTCGGCCACTTCGCCCTTCCGCCACGCCTCATGCATCTCCGCGCACAACCGCGGCGCCACGTTCGCGGTCACCGAAATGCAGCCATGCCCCCCGCTCGCCAGAAACGCCAGCACCGTATGGTCTTCCCCCGACAACTGCACAAAATCCCGCCCGCAGGCCCGCGTGGTATGCAGCGGCCTCGTCAAATTCGCCGTCGCATCCTTCACCCCCACAATCCAGGGATGTTTCGCCAGCCGCGCCATCGTCTCCACGGACATATCGATCACCGACCGCCCCGGAATATTGTAGATCACGATCGGCAACGCCGCCGCATCCGCGATCGCGGTATAGTGCCGCAGCAACCCATCCTGCGTCGGCTTATTATAATAAGGTGTGACCACCAGCGCCGCATCTGCCCCCGCCTTTTTGGCGTGCCGCGCCAGCCCGATCGCCTCGGCCGTCGAGTTCGACCCCGCCCCCGCCACCACCGGCACCCGCCGCCGCGCCACTTCCACCGCAATCTCCACCACGCGTTTATGCTCGTCATGCGTCAGCGTCGGCGATTCGCCCGTCGTCCCCACCGGCACAATCCCGTGCGTCCCCTCCGCGATCTGCCACTCGATCAGCCGCGCGAACGCCGCCTCGTCCACGCCGCCGTCCTCGCGCATCGGCGTCACCAGCGCCACCATCGAACCATAAAGCATCCGCAAACTCCTACGAGGCGTTCGAGTTAAACCCCCGCCCTATGCCCTGCAAGCGCCCCGATGCTACAACATCGCCATGAGATTCGCAGCTCTGCTCTTCCTCATCCTTGCGCCCGTTTTAGCGCCCGCCGCGGCCTTCGCCCAGCAGGCCGCCTCGCCGCAGATCATGCAAGACGTCAAATCCGGCGATTTTTCAGACGCGCAGACGCTGGCCGCCGCCACCGGCGACCCGCTGATGACCAAGCTCGTCACCTTCTTCCAATACCTCGCCGGCGCCGGCGATGCCGGCGATCTGCAAAATTTCATCACCGCCAACCCGGACTGGCCCGAGCAAAACATGCTCGCCTTCCGCCTGGCCGAAGCCAACGGCGAACCCACCTCCACCATCCCCGCCGAGGAACCGCCGTTTCTAAGCCAGGCCGAATCCCTGCACGATTCCGGCGCCGACGAGGCCGCCGCGGCGCTCTGGATTTCCCAGGGCCGCGCCGCGATGGCCACCGCCACCGCCGCCCAGCAACTCCTGTTCTGGCCGGCGCAGGACCGTCTGGCCCGCGCCTTGCTGACGACCGGCGACGCCAAAACCGCCTACGCCGTCGCCACCGCCACGGACCTGCCGACGGTCGGCGCGACCGCCCGCGGCCAGATCGCCGACCGCGATTTCTTCGCCGGTTTTCTGGCGCTGCGCTTCCTTAAAAACCCCACCAACGCCGCCGCCTGGTTCAACGACCTGCTCGGCGCGTCCACCGCCGTCATCACCCAGGCCCGCGGCTATTACTGGCTCGCCCGCACCGAATCCGGCGCGCAAGCCCAGGCCGACTACGCCCGCGCCGCCGCCTACCCCGACACGTTCTACGGCCAGCTCGCCGCCCTCGCCTTGGGCTATTCCCCCAGCCAAATCGCCGCGCTCATCCAGAACACCGGCGAACCCGCTTTCACCGCCTCCGACGCCCTCAACTTCGCCCTCGGCGAACTGCCCCGCGCCGCCGCCCTTTTGGTCCAGATGGACGACCCGAAAGACGCGCAAATCTTCCTCAACCGCATCGCCGTCGTCGCGGCGGACGGCCGCACCCGCGAACTCGCCGCCAAGCTCGCCATCGGCCTCGGCTACCCGTCCTCCGCCGTCGCCATCGCCCGCACCGCCGGCATCGCCGGCCAGATGCTCATCCGCGAAGGCTGGCCCCTCGCGGTCTCCCCGCCGGCGACCCTGGAATCCCCCATCTCGCTCGGCATCATGCGCCAGGAATCCAGCTTTGACCCCACCGCCATCAGCGGCGCCGGCGCCGAGGGCCTGATGCAACTCCTCCCCAGCACCGCCCGCAAAACCGCCCGCGACAACGGCCTTCCCGATGACAATTTGTTCGACCCCAGCGAAAACATGGCGCTTGGAACGGCGTATCTCGCCGGCCTCATCCAGCAATTTGACAACTGTCTGCCCATGGCCATTGCCGCCTACAACGCCGGCCCCGAAAACGTCTCCAACTGGGTCGCCGAAAACGGCGACCCAGCCCTCACGACGCAACCCGGCGGTGCGGATATGATCGACTGGATCGAGGAAATCCCCTTCAACGAGACCCGCAACTACGTCCAGCGCGTCACCGAGAGCATCGTCGTGTACCGCGCCCTGCAAACCAACACCGCCGACAACCCCCTCTCCCCCTACCTATCCCCCACCCCCGCCACCGCCCAATCCGCGTCCCAGCCGCCACCCGGATGACCCCGCTCCCATCGCCCCGCAGTTTCACCCGTCATGCCCGCGCATGCGGGCATCCACGCCTTTGGGACCACAAAAAGAAAGCAAGAACTTCTTTNNAGTTTTTTGCTTCTTTTTTTTAAAAAAGAAGTTCTTGCTTCCTTACTTTTGTCGTCATGATGACCCCCGCCGCCTTCATCGCCAGCGCCGGCGGCGCCGGCTATGCGCCCAAAGCCCCCGGCACTTTCGGCTCCCTCGCCGGCCTCCTCATCGGCGCCCTGCTCCTGCATCTCGGCCACATCCCCCTGTTCGGCGCCGCCGTCACCGCCAGCGTGCTCGGCCTCTGGTCCGTATGGGCCGCCGGCGGCCAAAACGACCCCGGCTGGATTGTCATTGACGAGGTGGCGGGCCAACTCATTACCATGCTCGCACTTCCGCGCGTCACCCTCCCCGGCCTGATCCTGGCTTTCGCCCTGTTCCGCCTGTTCGACATCACCAAGCCCGGCCCCATCGCCGCCATGGACCGCCGCCACGACGCTTTTGGCGTGATGGCCGACGACTGGCTCGCCGGCCTCGCCGCCTTCCTCGTCCTACTCATCCTCATCCATATCTTCCCCGCGATCAGCCGATGACCGACCTCGCCGCCCGCCTGGTCGCCATCTGCAAGGACCAGGGCCTCACCATCGCCACCGCCGAGAGCTGCACCGGCGGCCTCATCGCCGCCGCCATCACCGCCATCCCCGGCTCTTCCGCGGTGCTGGACCGCGGTTTCGTCACCTACTCCAACGCCGCCAAAACCGACCTCCTCGGCATCCCGCCGCAACTCATCGCCGCCAATGGCGCCGTTTCAAAGCCCGTCGCCCAGGCCATGGCCACCGGCGCCAAGACCCGCGCCGGCACCAGCCTCGCCGTTTCCGTCACCGGCATCGCCGGTCCGGACGGCGGCAGCCCTGAAAAACCCGTCGGCACCGTCTGGTTCGGCCTCGCCGCCCGCCGCGGCCGCATCTCCACCCACCACCAGCTCTTCTCAGGCGACCGCGCCGCGATCCGCGCCGCCAGCGTCACCTTCGCCCTAAATCTTCTGCTCGGAGCCACCGAACCATGAGCCATAAAAAATGAGCAAAAACATCGCCAACTGGGAAAAAGCCAAGCGCGAGGGCAAAAAGCTCGCCTTCATCACCGCCTACGATTTTCCCTCCGCCCGCCTGGCCGAGGAAGCCGGCCTCGACGGCATCCTGATCGGCGATTCCGTCGGCATGATGATCGCCGGCCAGCCCGACACTTTGCGCGTCTCGCTCGAGCAGATGGTCTACCACACCACCATCGTCGCCCGCGCCGTCAAAACCCCGCTGGTGATGTCGGACCTGCCCTTCGGCAGCTTTGAGGAATCCCCCGCCCAGGCTTTTGCCGCCTCGGCCAAACTCATCAAAGCCGGCGCCGACATCGTCAAACTCGAAGGCGGCGCCCCAATGGTCGAAACCGTAAAATTTCTCTCCGCGCGCGCCATCCCGGTCTGCGCCCATATCGGCCTCACCCCGCAGCACATCAAACAATTGGGCGGTTTCAAGCGCCAGGGCAAAACCCAGGAAGCCGCCTCAAAGCTTTTCGAGGACGCCATCGCCCTCGCCGAGGCCGGCGCCCGCATGCTGCTGATGGAAGCCATCCCGTCGGACCTCGCCACCGAAATTTCCCGCCGCCTTGAAATCCCCACCATCGGCATCGGCGCCGGCCCCGGCACGGACGCCCAGATCCTGGTCATGCACGACGTGCTCGGCCTCAACCCGGACCGCGCGCCGCCCTTCGCTCGCGCCTATGTGAACGGCGCCGCCGTGCTTCGCGACGCCCTCGCCCAATATGCAAAGGAAGTGAGATCCAAAATTTTTCCGGAGTAACATGCCCCTACGAATCCCGTGCCTCGCCGGCCTGTTGCTCACCGCCTGTTCCATCCCCCACCCCGGTCCCTTCTACGCCACGCCAGCCAACCCGGACGCCGCCCACGGCAACCTGATCCTTGCCGCCCCCTTCGCCACCGGCCTCGCCGGCGCCGCCGGCTACCGCATCATCTACAACTCCGAATCCGAATCCGGCCGCATCATCCCCGTCTCCGGCATGGTTTTTCTCCCCACCGCCCCGCCACCCCCAGGCGGCCGCCCCACCATCGCCTGGGCGCACGCCACCACCGGCATCGCGCAAGGCTGCGCCCCCTCGCTCGACCCGCAAAACCCCGGCATCCCTGGTCTCGCCCAGTTCATCGCCGCCGGCGACGCCGTCGCCGCCACCGACTACGAAGGCCTCGGCGAACCCGCAGGCGCGGCGCCGGACATCCACCCGTATTTGATCGGCAACGCCGAAGGCCAAAACGTCGTCGACTCCGTCCTCGCCGCGGCGCAACTGCCTGGCGCCGACCTCTCCGGCACCTACGCGCTATGGGGCCACAGCCAGGGCGGCCACGCCGCCCTGTTCGCCGGCCAGATTTCCGCAACGTACGCGCCAACACTCCACCTGGCTGGCATCGCCATCGCCGCCCCCGTCACCGACGTCTTCGGCGAACTCACCGAACCCTTCCACAGCGAGTCCGGCCGCCTGCTCCATGCCTATTTCTACACCGCCTATTCGCAGACCTACGGCGTTCCCCTCACCTCCATCCTCACCCCAGCTTCACTGCCCGCGGTCGCCAAAACCGCCAGCAAATGCCTCAGCAACCTGCCCGACGCGCTCGACGCGCTCCTCACCGCCCGCGCCATCAAACAACCCTTCCCCGCGCACCCGCCGCAATCCACGCCGCCCTGGCCCGCGCTGCTGGAGGAAAACTCCCCCGGACAAGTCCCGCCCGGCGCGCCCTTGTTGCTCATGCAAGGCGCCGCCGACCCCACCGTCGAGCCGCACTGGACAGAAACCTTCGCCGCCAAACTCTGCGCCGAACACCGCGTCGTCGCCTTCCATGAACTCCCCGGCGTCAACCACCTCGCCGCCGCGCAAAAATCCCTTCCCACCGTCCTCCCCTGGCTCGCCGCCCGCTTCGCCGGCCAACCCGCACCGGACACCTGTCCCGCAACCTGACGCCCGACCGCCAGGATGACCGCGGCGCTAAACTTTCGTTAGCCAAAAATTTTCCATCGTGTTCATCGCCATCCCACCACAAATGTGCAACCCACGTTGATGAGGAAAGTCCCATGCTACGCAAATGTCTGTCCGCCTCGGTGGCGCTAACCTTCGCATTCGCGACCCCGGTCCTCGCGCAAAGCTCGAACCCCGCCTGCCGCAACACGCAGGCCATCACTGCGCAATCCGGCGGCAAATCTTTCGAGGCGACATCGATGGCCGCGACTACCTCCGACAGCGGCAATCGCGGAACCGGCGCCAGCAGCGCCTCCATCGGCACCGGCCCCACGGACAAAACCGGCGATTACAGCCCCTGCCTCCCCGGCGCCGGCGGCCACGGCGCCACCGGCGCCCTGCCCGCAAACCAGCCGCAATAGCGCAAAAAAGCAGTTACTTTTTTTGAAAAAAAGGCGCCCCGCCCAGGGTAGCCAAAAAAACCTTTGCTCCGGCGGGCGCGGCGACCGGAGCAAAAGTTTTTTGCGGAGCTTTTTTTCAAAAAAGCGACCGCTAGCTTTCCTTCACCCCGCCGCCGCGCGGCGTCCCAGCATATCCTGCAACTGATCCAGCACCACCGGCAGCTTGGCCCGCAGGTTCTTGTCCCGCGCCGGCGTCCCGGCCCGCGAATCATACGGCAGCGGGATCGGATTTTTGTCCAGAAACTTACCGTCCGCATAGATCAGGTACAGCGCGCTCGACTCATTCGCCGGCGAGACCATCACCGCCCGCGTCAGGTCAACCTTGCTGCCATTGGCATTCCAGATCAGCATGGCCTTCGCCATTTCGTCGAACACGGCGGCGCTGCCATAGACGCTGGTCCGGCCCTCGAACGCGGTCTGTCCGAACGCATCGATGTGGTACACATTCTCCGAGCGCCCGCTCAGTTCCCACATGCGTTTTTTGAAGAAGTTCACGTCGCGGTACGTTTCCGCCATGATTCTGTGGTTTTTGGCCTGTTTGTCCGGCTGCCAGGGCGGCGCGATGGAGGCCCGGTCGTAGCGCCAGATATTCTGCCGCGTCCAGACATTGTTGGGGTCCGAGGTCCTGGCAATTTCACGGCCGCGCGCGATCAGTTCCTGCCGCAGCACGTCATGCGCGGCGTTGATCGCACCGGCATCCCAGGTCCGCCCGCGGTTCTCCGGCAGGTCCGGGTGCGACGCCTTGATCAGGTCGCGCCAATGCCGGCGCAGCGCGTCCGCGCCCATGGTGTCGAACTGCGCCTCGGTCAGCCGCAGATCGTGCAGCGCCTGTTCGAACGGGGTCAGTGAAATCATATCTTTTTATCGGTCATTCAAGCAATCCGAGACATCCTCAGGTTTTTCGCCAACGACAACTTATTAAAATAATTCCGAATCGAACGAAAATACGTCAGATTCGAACCACGATCCAGGAGATTTTCGACGGATGGACCATTTGTAATTTACAATCTTCTAGATAAGGCGCCGGTCAACGTCCAAAAAAGTTCAACAACATCAACGCGGCGCGAATTTCCCACGTAAGCAACGCCGCATGGCGCTTCTCATAGAGCAGCGCCAAAGAGTTAATCAAGATTTAAAAAATAAATTCTTGTAAATCATTTCATTTATTTTTTATATTTCTTGGACGAAGATACAACTTAAGTGGGTGTACTTTTGCCAATACGCACAAAACCGTCTAAAATTATATTTTTTATTTATTTATTGCATTTACCTGAATTATCCATTAACTATTTGCTAACCAACCACCTCCCCATTCCATTCCGGAGAATTTTCATGCACGGCGCCACCATCTTTCTCTCGTCCGGCATCCAGGCCGGCGCCGGCCTCGCCCATTTGCCCATCCCCGGCCATGCCGGCGTCGCCGCCAGTACCGCCATCCTCACCACCGAGGGCGAAGTGCTGGTCGAACACCTCGCCCCCGGCGACACCGCCGTCCTGGCTGGCGGCGGCAACGCCAGAATCCTGTTCATCGGCCGCCATAAACTCAACCTCGCCCGCCACCAAAACCCGGCAAAAATCCGCCCCGTCCGCATCCAGCCCGGCGCGCTCGGCGGCGGCCGGCCCGCCCGCCAGCTCACCGTCGCGCCGGACCTCGCGGTCTGCATCGGCGACGTCCTCATCGCGGCCAAAAACCTGATCGACAACGCCACCATCTTTCAGGACAACGCGGTCGCCGAAATCGAGTATTTCACCATCGAGCTCGCCGCCCCCGGCATTTTGCTCGCCGAAGGTGCCGCCGCCGAAAGCTGTGGGGACGCCAGCCGCGAGACTTTCGCCGCCCCGCTCTGCCAGGCCGGCCCCACGCTGGCCGCCATCCGCGCCCGCCTGGCCGCGCGCCGCCGCGGTTTTGGCCTCGCCGCCGCCGAAACCCTGGCGCTCGCCGCCCGCGCTGCCGGCCGCGCCCTTACCCCCATCCTCAACACCAGCCGCGAAGCCATCTTCGCCATCCCCCGCGGCGCCACCGAACTGCTCATCACCACCCCCACTTTCACCCCGGCCGATTTCGACCCCGCCTCCACCGACCGCCGCGCCGTCGGCCTGGCGCTTGCCGCCATTGTCATCGACGGCCAGACACAAAGCCCGGAATCCATTGCCGTCTCCGGCCTGCACCCGCGCGCCGCCCATGACCCCCACGCCTGGACCACCGGCAAGCTGCGCCTAAAACTCCCAAAAAACGCTGAGCGCGTCACCCTGCACATCGCCACCCGCCCCAAAACCTGGCATTTTAACCCAAAAGCCGCCTAAACGCCCGCCTAGCGGGGCGGCACAACGCAAAAAATTGACGTCTTGCGGCTTGCTTGCCAGCCAAGAATCCGTTCACAACCAGTTATGCTCTCGCGCCTGGCCCTCCTCGCCCTCATCATCGCCCCGCTGCCGGCCGCGGCGCAAAGCTGCGGCACCATCATCATCCCCCCCGGCATCGGCGCCGGCGCCGGCGCGGACATCACCTCCTTCAACCCCATGCTGGTGCAATCGCTGTACGATTCCGAAGCCGCCAATTTGATGTTCATGCAACTGGTCTGGATCGCGCCCGACCACAGCATCGACTATTCCCGCAGCCTGATGTCCGCCTTCGCCAGCCCCGATAACGGCACCACCTACAACATCACCCTGAGACCCTGGCACTGGTCGGACGGCGTGCCCGTCACCGCGGCGGACGTGCTCTACACTTTCAACCTCGGCAAGGCGCTCGGCACCACCTGGACGGCCTTCGGCACCGGCGGCATGCCCGGCATCATCAAATCCTTCACCATCACGGACCCGACGCATTTCACAGTGGTGCTCACGCACCGGGTCAACCCCACCTGGTTCATCCTGAACGGCCTGCAAACCCTGCAAGCCGTGCCCGCCCATATCTGGGGCCACTACAATCTGGACGGCATCTGGCAGCACCAATCCTCGCCCGCCTTCTTCCGCGTGGTCGATGGCCCGCTCTATGTCGATAAACTTTTCGTCGGCCAGGACGCGGTGTTTCTGCCCAACCCGAACTACGAGGGCCCAAAGCTGCATTTTTCCCGGCTCGTGCTGAAATTTTTCGCCAGCGAGGACGCCGAACTGCAAGCCGTCGAATCGCACGACCTGGACATGGCCAACGTACCCTTCCCGCTGTTCGACATGGCGAAAAACCTGCCCGGCCTGCACGTCGTCTCGCTGCCCGCGCTGTATGGCTGGAACGAACTCATCCCCAATCTCGCCAACCCTTCCACCCCGTATTTCGCCGATGTGCGCGTCCGCCAGGCAATGGCGGACGCGATCGACCAGGCGCAGATCATCAAGCTCGCGATGCACGGCCACGGCGATCAAATCCACTCCGCCATTCCCATCGAACCGCCCACCTTCCTCTCGCCGGCCGCCCTGGCAAACCACTACCCCACCGGCTACGACCCCGCGAAAGCCAAGGAATTGCTGGCCGAGGCCGGCTACACGCCCGGCCCCGACGGCGTCATGCAAAATCACGGCGCGCGCCTGGCCTTCACCATCCTGGTGCCCGCCGGCCAGGATTTGCGCATCGAAATGATCCAGACCATCCAGCAGAATTTCCGCGCCGTCGGCATCGTCATGACGGTCCAGCAGGTCGAATTCAACCAGCTCCTGGCGCTGCTAGTGGACGCCCGCCAGAGCTGGCAGGCGATTTTGCTCGCCACCACGCTCTCCGCCTATCCCAGCGGCGAAGGCGATTTCAACACCGGCGGCTACTACAACGACAACGGCTACAGCAACCCGAAAATGGATTCGTTTATCACCGCCAGCACCGACACCCCTGGGCTTTCAGGCCTGTTCGCCTACGAGGACTACACCGCCGAACAGCAGCCGGTGATTTTCCTGCCCGAAGAAAAATACAGCATCCTGACGCGCGGCGGCCTGAACGGCATCGACAAATTCATCTCCCCCATCGGCCTCTGGGCCCCCGACGAACTAACCTGCACCGCCGGGGCGCAGTCGTGACCCCAGTCCACTCCCGTCATTGCGAGCGAAGCGAAGCAATCCATCTTTTCGAGGGCGATGATCGCAAACAAGAAAGAAGTTCTTTTTTGAAAAAAAGAACCAAAAAACTTTTGCTCCTGGGGGCTTTGGAGGGTGCGCGTCCCTTAAGTCCGCAGTCCTGCGGACTTAAGGGACGAGCACCCTCCAGAGCCCCCAGGAGCAAAAGTTTTTTTGCTACTTTTTTTTCAAAAAAAGTAGTTCTTGCTTACTTACTTCTGGCTTCCCCCGCCTACGCCCAGCCCGGCGACTGCGGCACCATCGTCGTTCCCACCGGCGTAGGTGTCGCCCCTAGCGACGACATCACCTCCCTCAACCCGCTGCTGGTCACCTCGCTCTACAACGCCCAGGCTGCCGGCCTGCTCTATCTCGGCCTGATCTGGATCGGCCGTGGCGCGAAAATCGACTGGTCGCGTTCGCTGGCCTCCGCCATTACCACGCCGGACCAGGGCACCACCTATAACGTTACGCTGCGCCCCTGGCACTGGTCGGACGGCGTGCCCGTCACCACCGCGGATGTCGCCTATACCTGGAAGCTGATCCAGGAACTCGGCCCCGCTTACGCCGGCTTCGGCGCCGGCGGCATGCCGGACATCGTCAAATCCTTTACCGTCATCAGCCCCACGCAGTTTCAGGTGGTGCTCAAGCGTCAGGTCAATCCCACCTGGTACACCTATAACGGCCTGTCACAATTTTTGCCGCTGCCGGAACATTCCTGGGGCAAATACAACATCGACCAGATTTTTCAGGCCCAGAGCACCCCCAGCTTCTACAACGTCGTGGACGGCCCTCTATTCTTGCAAAGCCTGGATACCGGCCTGCAGGCCATCTTCGTCCCCAACCCCGCCTTTGAAGGCCCGAAACTGCATTTCGATCGCCTGGTGTTCCGCTTTTTCCACACCGACGGCGCGATGCTCCAGCAGGTCGAATCCGGCGACCTCGACATGGCCAACGCGCCGCTCAATTTCTGGAAAGTCATCCAGCACGTCCCCGGCGTGCACGTCGTCTCGATGCCGCCGCCGCTGAGTTTCGATGAAACCGCCTTCAACTTCCGCAACGACAAGGTCGCCTTTCTGCGCGACGTGCGGGTCCGCCAGGCGATGGCGGACGCCATCGACCAGCAGGGCATCCTCAACCTCGTCTATCAGGGCCAGGGCGTGCCCATCTACGGCCCGGTGCCGCCGGTGCCGCCGACGTTTCTCTCGCCGGAAATGCGCGCCGGCAAATACCCGGTCGGCTACGACCCCGCCAAGGCGCGCGCGCTGCTGGAGCAAGCCGGGTTCACGCCCGGCCCGGATGGCATCATGCAGAAAAACGGCCAACGGCTTTCCTTCACCATCCTGTTCCCCGGCGGCAACGCCACCACCGACCAGCGCGAACTGATCGAACAGCAGGAATTCAAGAAAGTCGGCATCGAGCTGATCCAGCAAAACATCGAATTCAACCAGATGCTCGCCATCATCGACAACCCGCACGCCAGCTGGGAGGCCGCTGGCCTCGGCGACACCCTGGGCGGCTACCCTTCCGGCGAGGATCTGTTCAAGACCGGATCGTTCGAAAATGCCGGCGGCTACAGCGACCCGAAAATGGATCAACTGATCGACGATAGCACCGACAAACCGGGACTACAGGGCCTCTTCGACTACGAAAATTACGCCAGCGAACAACAGCCCGTGCTGTTCGAGGCGATTCCGGAAATTCCCCTGCTGGTCAGCAACCGCATCCAGAACGCCGCCGACTTTATCGACCCCGCGGCGAATTATTACCCAGACGTGCTAACCTGCACGGCGTCAGAATCATGATCCGGCATGGCAACCGGCGCGCTTCGTTTCGAGCGCAACCCGTTCTTGCATGTCTGTCCATGCTCTGCCTGACCACCCCCGCTTGCGCCGACCAGCGCGGTGACTGCGGCACCATCGTGCTGCCCACCGGCATCGGCGAATCCAGCGCCGCCGACATCACCTCCTTCAACCCGGTCTTCGCCGGCACCGCCTATAACGGCGAGGCGTCGCTGCTGTTGTTTCCCAATCTGCTCTGGATCAACCGCTACGCGCAGATCGACTGGTACCGCTCGATTGCCAGCGCCGTTTCCACGCCGGACCAGGGCAAGACCTACGATGTCACGCTGCGCCCCTGGCACTGGTCGGACGGCGTGCCGGTCACCTCCCAGGACGTGAAATACTACCTCGATCTCGCCAACGAACTTGGCCCCGAATGGCCCGGCTATGGCGGCGGCGGCCTGCCTACCATCATCAAATCCTTCAACATCATCAGCGCCACGCAGTTCCAGGTCGTGCTCACCCACCAGGTCAACCCTGAATGGTTCATCTATAATGGCCTCGCCTCGCTGGGTCCGGTGCCCAAGCATGTCTGGGATAAGTACACCGTCGATCAGATTTTTCAGGCGCAAAGCTCGCCGTCATTCTACGACGTGGTGGACGGTCCGCTAAAAATCCAGCGCCTGGATATCGGCCTGGATGCGGTGTTCGTGCCCAACCCCGCCTATGACGGCCCAAAAATGCATTTTTCGCGGCTGGTGTTCAAGTTTCTGGAAGGCGACGGCGCCGCCGTGCAGGGTGCCGAATCCGGCGACATGGACGCCGCGATGGTCGCGGCCGACCTGATTTCCACGGTCAAGAATGTCCCCGGCGTTTACCCGGTCATTCTCCAGGAAACCAGTTTTCAGAATTCCATCCTGCTCAATTTCAAGAACCCCGCCGTCGGTTTCTTCAACGACGTGCGCGTGCGCCAGGCGATGGAGGATGCGATCGACCAGGACACCATGGTCAAACTGTTTTTTCAGGGCGCCGGCGCGCCCGCCTACGGCCCGTTCCTGTTGCAGCCTGACACGTTTCTGCCGCCGGCGATGCGCGCCGGCCATTTTCCGGTCGGCTACGACCCCGTAAAAGCCCGCGCGCTGCTGGCGCAGGCCGGCTACACACCGGGCCCGGACGGTATTGCGCAAAAACACGGCCAGCGCCTGTCGTTCGTCTTCCTGCTCTCCGCCGGCTCCGGCGCGCTGGAAGAGATGACCGATTTCATCCAGGACGATTTCCGGAAAGTCGGCATCGAAATGAAGGTCCGGGAAATGGATTTCAACCAGATCATCGCCACCATGCAGGGCCCGGCTTCCGGCTGGGAATCCGGTGCGCTGGGCACGCCGGTTGAGCCCTACCCGACCGGCGAGGCGGATTACGAAACCGGCGCCTTCCAGAATTTTGGCGGCTATTCGGACCCAACGATGGACAAGCTGATCAACGCCTCCGTCAACGAGCCTGGCCTGCAAAACCTGTTCAATTACGAAACCTATGCCAGCGCGCAGCAGCCGCTGATTTTCTTCGCCGGCCCGAATCCGTTTCTCATCGTCCGGAACCGGCTGCACGGCATGAAGGATTTCGTGAATCCCGCCGGTGATTTCTCGCCGGACCAGCTTTATTGCACCGTCCAAAAGGGCCCCAACGCATGATCCGCATGGTCGCAACGCGCATCGCCTCGTCCAGCCTGTCCATCGTCATCCTCGTCACGCTGGTGTTTTTCATGGCGCATCTAACACCCGGCGGCCCGGCCTATTCCATCCTCGGCCAGAAAGCCACCGCCGCCTCGGTGCAGGAAGTCAACGAGCGCCTCGGGCTTAACGTTCCTTTGTGGCAACAATATTTCATCTGGTGGTGGCATCTGTTTCAGGGAAAGCTCGGCTATTCCTACCTGCTCAGCCGCCCGGTCGGCCAGTTGCTCTGGACCTACGAGGTGAACACGATGGTTTTCTACACCGTCTCCATCGTGCTCAGCACGGTGCTTTCGATTTTGCTCGGCCTGATCCAGGGCGTATATTTCGGCCGCTGGCCCGCCAAACTCATCGGCGGCCTGCAACTAGGCTTTTACGCATTGCCGGCGTTTTTCGTCGCCGCCATGCTGGTGCTGTGGTTTTCGGTGGACCTGCACATCCTGCCCGCCAGCGGCATCGTCAACCTGCGCGCCGTGCATCCCGGCATCGGCACCTACGCCGCGCACCTGGTGCTGCCGGTCATCACCGTCACCATTCTCACCGTCTCCGCCCTCTCGCGCTATTTTGGCGAGGCGGTGCACGAGGAACTCGGCAAGGACTATGTCCGCACCGCGGCGGCCAAGGGCATCACGTTTCGCCAGATTCTGTTCGGCCACGTCATCCGCAACGCGCTGCGCCCGCTGGTCACCATATTGGGCTTGTCCTTTCCCTACATTTTCACAGGCGGTGTCATCGTGGAATCGGTTTTCAACTATCCCGGCCTCGGCTGGCTGATGTGGCGCTCCTCGCTCAGCCAGGACTATCCCATCGTCATCGCCATCGTGCTGCTGATCGGCGTGCTCACCGTGGTGGGCAACCTGCTGGCGGATTTGGTTAACGGTATGTTAGACCCGCGGGCGAGGTTCGAGTAGCCGCCATGAGCACAACCGCCATCCCCCTGCGCCAAAGCACCGCCGCCCCCTTCGGCAAATTTTTGGCCTGGCTCACCGCCAAGGACACGCTGGCCACCGGCGCGATCATGGGCCTGTGCATTTTGTTCATCGGCTTCGTGGCACCCTCTCTCTACCCGCCGGACCCTTATGCCATTCATCCCACCGCGGCGCTGCAACCCCCCAGCCTCGCCTACCCGCTCGGCACCGACGAACTTGGCCGCGACGAACTCGCACTCCTGCTCTCCGGCGGTTTCTACACGCTCGCCATCGCGCTGCCCGCCGCCATCCTCGCCTTTGTCATCGGCGTGGCCTACGGACTTGCCTCCGGCCTCGGCCCCTCCTGGCTCGACAAAATTTTGATGCGCCTGCTGGACGCGATTCTGGCGCTGCCCTCGCTCATCATCCTGCTGTTCTTCGCCTCCATCTTCACCCCTAACAACACCACGCTGGTTTTGCTGCTCGGCTTCATCTCCTGGCCGGCGCTGGCGCGCCTGGTGCGCAACGAAACCATGGCGCAGAAGAACCGCGACTTTGTTCTGGCAACCGAACAACTAGGTGCGAGCCAAATTTATATCGCGCGCGTCCACCTGCTGCGCGTCATGGCGCCCATCCTGGTCGTCAACGGCACGTTCATGGTGGGCGATTCCATCCTCTCGCTCTCCGCACTCTCCTTCCTCGGCCTCGGCGTGCAGCCGCCCTACGAAAGCTGGGGCAGCCTGCTGGAACAGGGCCTGGATCTCATCGCGCTCAACCCGTGGTGGCTGATTCTGCCGCCCGGGCTGCTGGTTTTCGGCTCCCTGCTCTCCGCCTCCCTCACCGGCCAGGGATTGCTGGCCCGCTTCGGGGGCACCCGATGAGCGTTTTAAAACTCGAAAACCTCACGGTTTCCCTGCCCCGCGGTGCCGCCGGCACCATCCCGATTCTGGAAGACCTCAATCTCTCCATCAACGCCGGCGAAATGCTCGGCCTGGTCGGCGAATCCGGCTCCGGCAAAACCATCGCCGCGCTCTCGGTGATGCGCCTGCTGCCGCCGCGCGCCAAAATATCCGGCCACGCCTGGCTGGACGGCACGGACCTCACCACGCTGGACGAGCGCGCCATGCGCCGCGTCCGCGGCGCCGGCGTCGGCATGGTGTTCCAAAACCCTTTATCCGCCCTCAACCCTTCCAAAACCGTCGGCGCGCAAATCGCCGAATCATTCCTGGTCCACAACAGCGTCGGCGCCCGCGCCGCCCGCGCCCGCGCGCTGGAACTGCTGACCGAAGTCGGCATCGCCAATCCCTCGGAAAAGATCAACGACTACCCGCACCAGTTTTCCGGTGGCATGCGCCAGCGCGTGATGATCGCCATGGCGCTCTCCTGCTCCCCCAAACTTCTCATCGCCGACGAACCCACCACCGGGCTCGACCCGCTGATCGCCCGCCAGATCATGGCGCTCATCACCCGCCTGCGCCGCGAGCACGACATGGCCGTGCTGTTCGTCACCCACGATCTCTCGGTGGTGGAAGAGCACGCGGATTCGATTCACGTCCTCTACGCCGGCAAGTCCGTCGAATGGGGGTCGTCGGAAAAATTCTTCGCCCATCCCCGCCACCCGTATTCGGAGGCGCTGCTCGGTTCGGTCGCCCGCGTCGGCCAGGCCCGCCTGCAGAACATCGAAGGCAATTTGCCGGAACCCGAATCCCGCCCGCCCGGGTGCCGTTTTTCCCCGCGCTGCCCCTACCACCAGGCGGATTGCGACCTGGCCTATCCGCCGCCTTCACCCAGCGCCGGCACCACCGCCGCCTGCCTGTACCCCCTGCCCGCCACCACCCGCGCCACCTACGCGCAGCCATTGCAAAAACAAATCTTTGCGCCATCTGCCCCCCAACTAACAATCCAGAATCTGGAAGTCCGTTACAACTCCACGGGAAGTTTCCTGAGCCCGGCAGCAAAACTTCCGCCGGCGCTAACCGACGTCGTCCTCACATTGGGCCGCGGCGAATGCCTGGGCGTAGTGGGCGAATCCGGCAGCGGCAAATCCACCCTCGGCCGCGCCGTGCTGCAGATGATCCCCTATGAAGGCGACATCATCCTCGACGGCCAGGATTTTTCGGCACTCCGCGGCACAGAAAAACGCAATCTACGCAAGAAAATCCAGGTGGTTTTCCAAGACCCAAGAGAATCCCTGAACCCGCGCATAAGAATCGGCGACATCATCGCCGAGCCGCTTCGTCTCGCCGGCAAAACAACCAACCTCTCGCAACAGGTCGCAACCCTGCTCGGCCGCGTCGGCTTGAACCCCGAAATGGCGCAAAAACTCCCCGGCGGCGTTTCCGGCGGCCAGGCCCAGCGCATCGCCATCGCCCGCGCTTTGGCCGCCGAACCCGAACTCATCGTGCTGGACGAACCCACCAGCAGCCTGGACGTCTCCACCCAGGCCATGCTGCTCAACCTGCTCAAAGACCTCGCATTTGATGCAGGCCTTTCCTACATCCTCATCAGCCACGATTTTGCGGTCGTCAGCTACATGGCGGACCGCATCGCCGTCCTGAACTCCGGCCGCGTCGTTGAACTGGCGGACACCGCCACCCTCATCGCCGCCCCTCAGCATGAGTACACCAAATCCCTGCTCGCCGCCGCGCCGCAATTGCGCGACCGGCAGGCACAGCCCGCCAGCGCCTCTCTGAGCTGAGGCGCATTAGCCGAGTCAACTTTGCCGCGAAATTGTCTCTTGCGGCGCCGCGAGCCGTTTGTTTAGATTCGCGAACAATACGGGGCTGTTTCACAGGGGCGCTGGCATGACGATTTATACTTTATCGACCTCAATCTCCACGGACATCGTGCTCACGGCCGCGGGTGCCTATGGTTCGCCCTTCACCATTCTTTCCACCGGCATCATCCACGCCGCCTTCGGCGATGCGGTTTCGAGCGAGATCACCAACGCGACCGTGCTGAATTTTGGTGTCATCAATGATATCGAATCGATTTTCCTGGGCGAAGGCGGGGAGGTGACCAATACCGGTTCCGCCGCGCGGATCGACGGCTACGTCAATATTTTTAATAAAGCAGCGACGGTTTTTAACAGCGCCTATATCTATCAGATCGACGCGAATTATGGCGTGGTCACGAATGCCGCTTCAGGCTCCATCGGGGTTGTCGCGTTTCTGGGTAACGGCACCCATAGCAGCACGCTGTTGAATTCGGGGATCGTCTCCGCAGTTCGTGTCACCAACGGCACCATCGACAATCTCTCAGCAAGCTCGATGGTCTATGCGTTTGATGTCGGGGTCGCCGTCTCCGGGCTGAGTTCGGTCGCCAATCACGGCACCATTTTCGGCCTCAATTACGGCATCGACGGTTTGGGCGTTAAAATCAGCAATTTGGGAACGGCCTCCGTCATCGAAGGCGGCAGGCCGGGTACCTCTTACGCCTATAGCGCGGCGATCTTCGCCTCCGGCTATGTCATGAATCAGGGCACGATCCGGTCGGGGATCAGCGGCCTGGAGCAGGGCACGAAGGCATTCGTCGCCGACCGCTATCTGTCCATTTATAATAACGGGAAGTCAGCGTTCATCTCCGGCCGCCAGGATGCGATTCTCGATGTCGCACAGGATGTCGAATCCACCATCAGGAATCAAGGCACCATCACCAGCAGCCAGGGCTATGGCGTTTATATGATTGAGGGAACCATCACGAATCTTGGCGCCGCCTCTTCGATCTACGGCCTGAAGGACGGTATCTGGCTCGGCTCCGTGCCCGGCGCGCAGTGGGGATTCGGCATTCCGCTCACGCTGGGTTCGGCCGCGGTGGCGGTGACCAACCAGGGGATGATCCTGGGGGAGCAAGGCTATGGCGTCAACATCGTCGGCAACGCGACGGTGACGAATGCCGGCACCATCGCGGGCGCGAAAGGCGCGGTCGCGTTTGCCGCCGGCTATGTGGACACGCTTGTGGTGGACCCGCGCGCGGTTTTTAACGGCGCCGTCATCGCGAAAGGCACGGCGGATGTGATGGAGCTGGCGGCGGGCAAGGGCACCATCTCCGGCATCGGCACCCAGTTCACCAGTTTTGCAAGTCTGGTGGTGAATCCAGGCGCGGTCTGGGACATCGCCGGCACCACCACGCTCGGCGGTACGCTGGCGCTGACGAATGACGGGACCATCGCCGAAGGCCGGACCGATGGTTTGACGATCGATTCGGCGATTGCCGGCACCGGCCTCATCAAATTGGGCGCGGAGCGGCTTGTGCTGAAAAACAGCGTCGGCGCGGGGCAGGCCATAGAATTTTCCGGCACGCATGAAGTTCTGGTGCTCGGCGATGTTTCGGGTTTTCAAGGGACGATCGGTGATCTTAAAACCGGCGACATCATCGATCTGACCAGCCTGCCATTTTCTCATGTCAAACAAACGCATTTCGCCAATGGGATCCTCACGCTGACGGAGGGCGGAACGCATATTCAACTGACCTTCGCGAATCCGGGCAGCCTCGGCACCGACGGGTTGACGGTGTTCAAGGACGGCGCGGGTACAGGCATAAAGCTGGCAAGCCCGGTGGCCGCGTCGCTTCCTGAGTTTTCCGGTTTCGGCGCGGATTTGCAAAAACCAGGCTTCCAGCCTCACCTCGGCGGCGCCTTACCAGCCTGGTCTTGGACCAGCCTTGCCGCGTTCGCTGCACCCGTCACCGTCGGTTCGTAGCGCGCGGTTTTTTCCGCGTATCCTTCCGGTCAGATCGACGGCAGCAGCCCCATCGCCTGGCGCTCGAACAGCCGTCGGTAGATGCCTCCGTCGAGGCCCAACAGCGCGTTATGAGAACCATCCTCCACAACCCGCCCATGCTCGAACACCAGAATCCGGTCCAGCGCCCGCACCGTCGAAAGCCGGTGCGCGATCACGATCACCGTGCGCCCGTTCATCAGCCGTTCCATCGCCTCCTGGATCAGCGCCTCGGACTCCGAATCCAAGCTCGCCGTCGCCTCATCCAGAATCAAAATCGGCGCATCCGCCAGAAACGCCCGCGCGATCGCCACCCGCTGCCGCTCGCCGCCCGAAAGCTTCACCCCCCGCTCGCCCACCAGCGTCGCATACCCCTTCGGCAGTTTTTCGATGAACTCATGCGCATTCGCCAAAAACGCGGCGCGCTCAATCTCCCGCATCGTCGCCCCCGGCCTTGCATAAGCAATATTTTCCGCCAGCGACCGATGAAACAAAATCGGCTCCTGCGCCACAATCGCAATCTGCGCCCTTAAACTCGCCTGGTGCACAGCGCGAATATCCTGTCCATCAATCAGAATCCGCCCCGCCGTCACATCGTGCAGCCGCTGAATCAGCTTCACGAACGTCGTCTTGCCGGAACCGGAATGCCCCACCAGCCCCACGCGCTCCCCCGCACGCACCACCAGCGAAAAATCCTGGAACAACGGCGACACATGCGCCCCATACCGGAACCCCACATCCTCAAACCGGATCTCGCCGAACTGGATCACCGCATCCCGCGCATCCGCCGAATCCACCACCCCCAGCGGCTGCAAGTGCAGCGAAACCAGCTCCTCCATCTCATTCACGCCGCGCTGCAAATTCGCAATATGGTAGCCCACATCACGCAAATAGCCCAGCACGATAAAATACGCCGTCAAAACGGTCGCGACATTGCCGGGTGTTGCCCGCCCGCTCCACCACAGCCACACCGAAAGGCTGGTTACCATCGTGCGCAGCGCCAGCAGCGCAAACCCCTGGATCGTGCCGGACATCGTGCCCCGCACCCAGGTCCGGTTCGTCCGTCCGGACCATTTCGCCAGCGTTACGCGCAGCCGCGCATCCTCCCGCGCCTCCGCGCCAAACGCCTTCACCACCGCGTTGCACGTAATCGAATCCGCCAGCGCGCCGCCCACCCGCGTATCCCACGCGTTGGAAAGCTGCGCCGCCGGCGCCACCCACCGCACGGACAACGTGGCCGCCAGCAGAATGTAAAAAGCCGAGCCCAGCGCCAGCAAAACGCCCATCACCGGCCACATCAGCCCCAGCACCACGGCCGAACCCGCCAGCACGCACAACGCCGGCAGTAGTGCTACCAACAGCGTGTCATTCAGCATATCAATCGCCCACATCCCGCGCGTAATCTTCCGCTGCACGGACCCGGCAAACGTATTGGAATGCCAGTCGGACGAAAACCGCTGCACCCGGAAAAACGCCTCCTGCGCCACCTCCCGCATATTCGCAAGGGTGAGGCGCACGATGCCGCGGAAAACCCCGTAGCGCAGCAATGTCTGCGAAACCCCCAGCGCCGCCATCGCGCAAAGCGCCAGCACCGCGCCATGCAGCGCCGCCGCGCGGGACCCCGCCGCCACGGAAACCGCCGTCACCAGATTTCCCGCAAAAATCGGCAAAAACACGTCCGTCATGGTCGCCGCCACCATCGCGCCGGCGGTCCCCGCCACCACCAGCCGGTGCTTGCCCCATTGCAGAAACAAAAATTTCAGCACCGCCCCCATGGGCCGCGCGCTAGACTTGTTCAAAGCTGGCATTGAATCACCCGCGCCCATCCGGCACGGCCCTTCAAATCAAATTTTCTAAAGAAGCAGCTAAAAAGCCACCAAACCCAAGCAGGACTCGCCTAAACGGCGGTAAACATCCCGCGGGTGAGCATCCCAATGGCGGGCAGCGGATTCACAATCTTCATCAAGCCCTCCTTTGTTGGAATGAAACGAATAAACAGCCCATAAC
>PLFB01000032.1 GCA_003137135.1 Acetobacteraceae bacterium | reverse complement strand
ACCGGCTCGCGCGTGCTGATCGCCGGCGCCCCCGGCTCCGGCAAGGAGACTGTGGCGCGCATGATCCACGCCAAATCCCGCCGCGCCGACGGCCCGTTCGTCGCCCTCAACTGCGCCATCCTCGCGCCCGAAAAATTCGAGATCGAACTTTTTGGCGTCGAAGCCGGCATCGACACCAAGCGCCGCGTCGGCGTGCTCGAACGCGCCCATGGCGGTACTTTGCTCCTCGACGAAGTTTCCGAAATGCCGCTGGAAACCCAAGGCAAAATCGCCCGCGTCCTGCAAGACCAAAGCTTTGAGCGCGTCGGCGGCGGCTCGTCATCGCGTGTAAAGGTGGACATCCGCGTGATCGCCACCACCGCCCGCGACCTCGCCGCCGCCATCGCCGCCGGGCAGTTCCGGGAAGACCTGTATTACCGCCTCGCCGTCGTCCCGCTGCGCGTGCCGGCGTTAAAAGAACGCCGCGAGGACATCCCCGCTCTGGCCGCCGACTTTTTACAACGCGCCGCCGACGCCTCCGGCCTGCCGGCCCGCACCCTGGCCTCCGACGCCATCGCCGCCCTGCAGGCGCATGACTGGCCCGGCAACGTCCGCCAATTGCGCAACATCATGGACTGGCTGATGATCATGCGCTCCGCCGAGACCGAGATCTTTCGGGCCGAACACCTCCCCACCGAACTCTCCGCCCACGCTCCCCGCGCTCTGGCCATCGACCCCGCGGCGGATGTGATGGCGCTGCCGTTACGCGAGGCGCGGGATGTGTTTGAGACGCAATATTTGCAGGCGCAGCTTTTGCGGCACGGCGGCAACATCAGCCGGACGGCGAATTTCGTGGGGATGGAGCGGAGCGCGCTGCATCGGAAGCTGAAACAGTTGGGGATTGGAGCAGAGGATCGGGCAGCGGTTTGAAAGCCAAAAAAGGCAGATTCATCGGCAGATTTCGCAGATTAACGCAGATTGAAGGAAAGCGCATCCTCGGTAATAGCGCAGATTGAATGCCCCGAATTGGCCGATAGCGGATGGTCCAGTCTGAAAAAAGCTTCGGCAGTTAGCAGACATTCGTCCGAGATAGACATTGCCGGAGTTTTGAGTTTTGGAATGTCACGGGGTTCACGGCGCTGATGTCTCAACTGAACGCTTTAACGAGGACGTTCAAACGCGCCTCCGCACCTGTCGCTGGGATGCGTTCAGATTGAACGAGAACGGCCAAGCCATGCAAAGCACTCCAGAGCACCTCGGCCTTCATGGCCAGCATGTCGCGCTTTGGTCCGAGTGCGGCAACCAACTCTGCGAAGGCGGCTTGCAAAGCTGCCGGGGTTTCCTCGCTCGCGAATTTAAGTCCGGTCGGCAATACGAACATGGCCTCATAAATCACCGACCGGGAGCGGGCAAAATCGAGATAAGCGGCGCAAACGTTGCGCAGGATGTTTGTCTGCCCTGCGGCGCCCACCTTGGATATTTTTAGGCGCTCGGCAAGTTCCTCAAATCCACGAATGGCGACAGCGCCGACAATCTCGGCCTTACCCTTGAAATGGCTGTAGAGAACCGGCTGGCTGTAATCGATCAGCGCCGCGAGACGGCGGGTGGTGACAGAATCCCACCCCTCGGCCTCGGCCAGTTCGCAGGCTGTGGAAAGGATGAGTTCGTAACGTTCAGCGCGCTGGCGCTCTTTGCGTTCGGAGATCGACATACGCTTACGATAGCGTCGGACTATTTCCTGTCAATGCTAGATTTCCGTTGACACATAAAGCTGTCGTTGCTAGATATTTTTTCGTTGATCCATTTTCTGTACCGATAGGAGCTCACCATGTTATTCACCGGCTATACCCTCTCCGGCCTCATCGCGGCCGCTATCATCTTTATCGGGACACGGTTCTACTGGGGGCCCGCGACCGCCGCCCGCGACTTCGGCATCGCCAATCCGCCCGCCCCATCAACCGGCTTTACCGCCTGGTTGTCCGTGAAGGGGACGCGGGACATCGCCTCCGGCCTGTTTGTTGCACTGCTGATGGCGAACGGTTCGCCGCGTTTGCTGAGCGAATTTCTGGCCGTGGCAAGCCTCATCCCGTTGGGCGACGCCGCGTCCGTGCTTCGCTCCGGCGGCAAGAAGGCCGCTGCTTTCGGCATCCATGGCGCGACCGCAGTGTTCATGCTCGCAACCGCGGCACTCCTCTTCGCCGTCGCCAAATAACAGGAGTCCATCATGTCGATTTTTCATATCTCTGTAGTGAATGTTGTCGCGTGGATTCTGGCCCTTGCCTTCACCGGTGCCGGTATTGGCAACGCGGCCGGAGGTGCTGCCATCCAGGCACAGTTTCAGCGCTGGGGTTATCCGGCCTGGTGGAATTTTATGACCGCCGCACTGGAACTCCTAGACGCTGTACTCATCGTTTTTCCCGCGACGCGGATTTTCGGGTTAGCGCTTGGGGCGATGGTGATGATCGCGGCAACGGCGACCGTGATTGGGCGCCGAGAATACAAGCACTTGCCTCTTTGCGTGGTGTTTGTAGTGCTCATCGGCATCAACCTCGCGCTTCTGGCCGTTCATTGAGATATTACGCAAGGCGCCATTTCTTCGATTGCTGGTTGGCGGGTGCGGCTACCACATGGGTCGAAGCAGTCTCACTGTCCCTTTTCCGACGCTCACATATCCGTCACGCCGGAACGGCAGGTTTCAGGTCGAACTACCGTACACGGGAACGGCGGGAATGAGCGCGTTGCTGCCATCCAACAGGCATCCACGGGGTGCCATAAGCCTTTGAAAAGCGTCAGTTGGTTTTGGTCGCCAGCTTATTGATGGTCTCGTACCGGCTGGACAACCAGGGATTATTCTTGACAGTCTTTCATGTGAAAGATATTCCTTTCGCGTGAAAGAGAAGGATGGCTACGATGGAGACCAACTGCTTGCCGCTCTTGCGGCACTCGCCAACATCCATAGGCTCAGAGTGATCGCGGTGCTCGCCACCGGAGGGCGAAATTATGTCAGCCGGCTTGCCCGCGAAGTCGGGATCAGCCGTCCGCTGCTGCATCTGCATCTTCTCAAGCTCGAACAAGCGGGGCTCGTCTCCAGCCAGATGGAACTCTCGAAAGACGGCAAGGCGCTTAATTATTATGAGGTCCGCGACTTCTCCTTTGCCGTGAACCCTATGGCCATCGCCCAGGCGGCGCAGTCGCTAACAACCAAAATTGAGTCATAGAGGAAGCCTTGGACGACAACATCTTTTATGCAGCCTTTTTCCTCCCCTCCGCTGCCGCGGTGCTAATCTTCGCCATGAGATATTTGGCTTCGATTCTGGCAACAATCATGCAGGCGCGGGTGCGCCTTGCCACGGATGAGGCCTATCGCAAGATTGCGGCGCAGGCAGCCTCTGCTCAGGCCGAAACTGCGGCGGCGCTTGCAACCTTTGGGACGGCGCTAGCTGGAATTCAATCCCAGCTCGCCGTCGTCGAAAAGATTCTCAAGGACGTCGAATAGGCGATAGCCTCCAGGCGATACCTCTCCTATCCACAGTAAAGGAAGTCATGAGATGAACGAGGTCTCGATATTTCGGCTTTATGTTCTGCGGGCACTCTATCTGCTCTTCGTAGTAGGACTTGGCATTCTCGTCTGGCCGGGCTTATTCGATCCTGCACGCCGCTGGGTATTAATGGATGGGCAGGAGCCGAACTGCATGATTGGCGCGTTTTCAATCCTATGTCTTTTGGGTCTGCGCTATCCGCTCCAGATGCTGCCTTTGCTGCTTTGGGAAGTCATATGGAAAACACTTTGGCTTGCAAGCGTTCCGCTACCGCAATATTTGGCGGGCCATATCGATGACTCGCTCAAACCTATGGTGTTTGCCTGTTCCTGGGTCGTCCTGGTTTATATTGCCATTCCGTGGCGGTATGCTTTTACGCATTACGTCACGGCACGCGGGGATCGATGGTGGACAGGGGAGCGGCAATTGGCTCTGAACCCGCGTTCATGGACTCGAAGCAATTAGAGGGTGTGAATGCGCACTAACCGCGTGCATATTCGGGACTAATCGCTCCTGCGCCTACAGAAAACATGCCTGCAACTCCGTATGACCATGTGGTAGCGCGAAGCCGCTGGTCCGCCGGCAACCGGATCTGGCCGAAGGCCAAACGCTTCGCTTCCTGACCTCAAAAATTTTATTGCGGATAATTCGCCCCAGACTTCTGCGCCAGGCAAGCCTCTGGCATGCCCCGGTGTCGCGAGCGGTGTAATTGTCTTGAAATTCGATCCAGGCCGAACGGCCGCTTTCGAGCACTGGCAATTCTGCCGGGAACGGCGGGGATGAGGCGCAACGCTGCTGTTCAACTCGCGGCGGGCGTTGGCTGAAAGCGGTTTGGCAGCTTAGACTCTGTATTTTGAAGAGCCGATGTCATTGCAGTATAGGTTTTTTGAACGGCGGACATAATGGATTAACTGCCCAAATCGCACAAATAATTCACCAACTCTTCGATCTCCCGGTTAAGCCGAGTCACCACGTAGGAAATCCGTTGAGTCGCTGAGTTGACGCCAGGCCCGAAGTTCGTCGAGACGATTTTTGTCGGTTCGCTCGGCGCGCGCGTAGGCGTCGCGGCCAAGGACGATCCGCAAAGGAGGTTCAGGCGCCTTTGAAACTTCGATAATCGCCTTGGCTGCCTTATCGGGATCTCCAGGCTGGCGGCCATCATAGGCCCGTTGCATCGCCGCGGTCTTGCCGACCGTTTCGGCATAGGCAGGATTACCCTCCGTGATCCGCGTGGAAATGCCGGCAAAGTCGGTTCTGAAGCCACCTGGCTCGACAATCGTCACATTCACCCCGAACGGCTTCATCTCTCCCGCGAGCACCTCGGAAAAGCCCTCCACGCCGAATTTCGCGGCCGAATAGGGAGCCCGTCCCATGGCCCCCGTACGACCCCCGATCGACGAAATTTGCATGAAGTGACCAGCACGGCGTTCGCGGAACAGCGGGATCGCCGCCTTCGTGACGATGATCGTACCGAACAGATTGGTCTCAATCTGCGCACGAAAATCTTCGAGGCTCGTATCCTCGATCGGCGCCACGTTGCCATAACCGGCATTGTTGACAACAATATCCAGGCCGCCAAAGCGATCCACCGCTGTCGCGACCGCACGCGCTGCCGCCGCCTCGTCAGTCACATCAAGCGCCAGCGGCACGGCGCGTCCATCACCGCTTGCGACAAGATCGGCAAGAGTTTCAGGATCACGCGCGGTCGCCAGCAAATGATCGCCTGCGGCGAGCACGGCTTTCGCAAGTGATCGGCCGAGTCCACGAGAACAGCCGGTGATTAGCCAGGTGCGTATCATCGCCTTTCTCCACTCAAAAAACAAAATATTAGCCGATGAAAGTCAGAGATCGAGCTTCAAGGACGCGCAGCTGCAATGCGTTCGGATGAAGCCTAGACCTGACGGGCCGTCCGCGGCTTATACGGTGTTGCCGCGCGGGGCCGATGGCTTGCGAAGTACACAAATGGGCGGGGAGTTATGCCATTTATACTTGGGGACACACGCAGATGATCGACGTCTGCTTTCCGGCATTGCTACTTTGAAGCTGTGCGTCGCCATTGAAGCGCAAAGCGGTCATTCAAACTGACGCCCCCTTTTAAGTCCCCCGTCTTGGTTCATGCTCGCGTGCATGAGCGCTTCGAATTCCTGGACCGTCAGCGTCTCGGCGCGGCGGCCGGGTTCTATATCGGCCTTGTTGAGCAGGGCCTCGCCCCCAATCGCTTTCAGCGCGCCCCGGAGCATCTTGCGCCGCTGCCCGAACGCGGCGGCGGTCAGGCGTTCCATCGCCGCGCGCTCGCCCGGTGGCGGCTGCAAGGCGCGCGGGGTCAGGCGCACGATGGCGGATTCCACTTTTGGTGGCGGCCAGAACGCCGCGGCGGGGAGCACAAAAGCGATGTCCACCGTGCAGAGCCATTGCGCGAGCACGGACAGCCGGCCATAGGCCGCCGTGGCCGGGGCGGCCACGATGCGCTCCGCGACCTCGCGCTGAAACATCAGGGTGAAGCCGCAAAAATCCCCGGCCTGGGCGAGCCACCTGATCAGCAGCGGCGTCCCGACATTGTAGGGCAGGTTGGCAACGATCGCGCGCGGCGGCGGCACCAGCGTGGTCACGTCGAGTTTCAGCGCATCGCCCTGGTGCAGCGTCAAGCGCTCCGGATACGCGGCGGCGAGCGGCGCGAGCGCGGTGATCGCCCGCGGATCAATTTCCACGGCGGTGACATGCGCGGCATCCGAAGCCAGCAGCGCGCGCGTCAGCCCCCCAGGGCCAGGCCCGATTTCAATCACATGCTGGCCCGCCAGATCGCCGGCCGCACGCACGATGCGCGCCAGCAGATTGGCATCCAGCAAGAAATGCTGCCCCAGCTTTTTGTCCGGCCGCAGACCCGCCTGCGCGATCACGTCGCGCAACTTCGGCAAGTGCAAAATTTCATCCGGCATGGCGCTTGTTAGCGTGGCCCGTGCCATGGCACCAAGCAGGCGTGGACGCCGAGGTGAACCTACCCCAAAAAACGCGCCGTCTGGTGGATGGCTGGGTGCTGCACGCGCCGGAAAAACTGCGCGCGCTGGTGCGGGCGGATGAGGTCTGGCTGGCACTTCTCGCGGCGATCGTCGGCATCCTGTCCGGCGGCGGCGTCGCCGCCATCAACGCCATCACGGCGGTGATGCACACCAAACTCTTCGCCCTGCCGATCGGCCAGGGCCTCTCGGAATCGGTCAAGGTGGCGCCCCTGCGCGCTCTGGCGGTCCCCACCCTGGGCGGCATCGTGCTCGGCTTCTCCTTCTGGCTGCTCGGCAAAATCCGGCCAAAACCCCTGGTGGACCCGGTCGAGGCCAACGCCCTCTACGGCGGCCGCGTCTCGCTGCTCGATAGCGTCATCGTCGCCGCGCAGACCACCTGGTCGAACGGCGTCGGCGCCTCGGTCGGCATGGAGGCCGGCTACGCCCAGCTCGGCGCCGGCATCGCCTCGCGCCTCGGCCGCAGTTTTCGGCTCCGCCGCAACGATCTTCGCGTGCTGGTCGGCTGCGGCACCGCGGCCGCCATCGGCGGCGCCTTCAACGCCCCGCTCTGCGGCGCGTTCTACGGCATCGAGCTGATCATCGGCGTCTATACCATCACCACCCTGCCCTTCGTCGTCATCGCCGCCCTCGCCGGCACGCTCACGGTGCAACTCCTCGCCGGCGGCACACCGCCGCTGCTGGTCACGCTGCCGGCCATCGTGCCCGGCAGCGTGTACCCCATGGTCCTGCTGCTCGGCGTGCTCGCCGGCCTGGCCGGCATCGCCATCATGCGCGGCGTCACCGCGGTGGAGGCCGGCTTCCGCGCCAGCAACATCCCGGTCTGGGGCCGCCCCGTGCTGGGCGGCGTGCTGGTGGGCCTGCTCGGCTGCGTCACGCCAAAAGCGCTGTCTTCCGGCCACTCGGCCCTGCACGCGGACATCAACGTCGCCTTCCCGTTCCTGGCGGTGCTGGCGTTTCTGATCCTCAAGGCCGTCGCCTCCGCCTTTTCCATCGGCTCGGGTTTCCGCGGCGGCCTGTTCTTCGCCTCGCTCTTCCTGGGCGCGCTGTTCGGCAAAGTGTTCGCCGGCATCATGGACATCACCCCCTACATCACCCCCATGCCGGACGGTTTTTACGCGGTAGTGGGCATGAGCGCGCTCGCCACCGCCATCGTCGGCGGCCCGATGACGATGACGTTTCTAGCACTCGAGAGCACGCAGAATTTTGCCGTCACCATGGCGGTCCTGGCCGCCTCCATCACCGCCGCCATCACCGTGCGCCGGCTGTTCGGCTATTCCTTCGCCACCTGGCGCTTCCATCTGCGCGGCGAATCCATCCGCAGCGCCGTCGATGTCGGCTGGATCCACTCCCTCACCGTCGGCCGGATGATGCGCCGCGCCCAGCAGACCGTGCAGGTGGGCATGAGCCTGGCCGCCTTCCGCCAGGAATTCCCGCTCGGCGCCACCCAGCGCGTCGTGGTGGTGGACGCCGAGGACCGCTACGCCGGCATCGCCTACCCGGCGGACGCGCACGGCCTGCCGGGCGCGCCGGGCGATCTGTCCGGCATTCTGCACCACGCCGGGCATTTTCTGCTGCCGGGGATGTCCGTGAAGGAGGCGCTGACGGTATTCGAGCAAGCCGAGGCGGACGCGCTGGCGGTGCTGGACGGCGCCGCCACCCGTCAGGTTCTGGGCCTGCTGACCGAGCAATACGCGCTCCGCCGCTACACCGAGGAACTCGACCGCAAACGCCGCGAACTGGCCGGCGAAATCTGACCCGACTTTTCCCCGCGGAGAAAAATCCTGTTGGATTGGCAACCGCGGCGGGGTGGCTCGTCTCGCAAAAAAGCCACCTCTTTCGCCCGCTCCGGCGCCGGTCAAACGCCGCCGAATTCAGCCCGCCGGCGCGGCTTTTTTCTCACCAGCAAGACCCGTATGAGACAAACATGCGGATTAACTAAAAATACCAGCGATGCGTCTTAATTGACCAATCGAGCCACAAATTCTCAAATTTAAATCAAATATTTCGCAAAATTGGCCATTTTGTCGCCTTCGCAGCCGTGATTTAAGAGAATAGATACAATTTTTCCTTGCCCAGGAGTTAACAGACAGCTAATTACCAGACCAAGCAAAGCCTTTTCTAGGAGTTCGGTATGTCTGGGTCTGTAACCGTCGTCGGTAGTAGTATTAATCAAGGGTTAATCGGACTCGTCACCGTTCCAGGCTCCTTCGGCAGCACCCAATCCGCCATCCAGACCCTGCTGACCGCCATGTCCGTCACGGTCACCCAGAACGGCGCCAATTTTGAGAACGAAAATGTCGCCGGCGTCTCCAACAACAACCTGCCCGTCACCGTCGGCGGCTTCGGCACCGGCCTGTTCGAACTCACCAACAGCGATAGCGTCTCCGGCACCATCACCGGCGGCGTCGCCAACGTCTCGGTCAACGTGCCCAGCGCCTACAACTACATCGTGGTCGAGGCGCCGGGTTCGGAATCGGTCAACAGCAGCGCCAACGGCCTGCTCGCCGTATTCGGCAACCAGAGCGCCGTGCACTTCAACGGCGGCGGCTCCGGCACCGTCATCGCCGCCGGCGCCAATGACTTCGTCGGCCTCGACGGCGGCACCTGGTCCGTCTACGCCAGCGGCGGCGACTCCATCCAGTCCGCGGCCGCCAGCGACACCATCACCACCGCCGGCACCGCCAACGTCGTCGGCCTGCTCGGCGGCACGTCGGACGTGCTGCTCGGCGGCACCAACGACCTGATCGAAACCTACAATTCCGGCGTTTCCGCCAACATCTCGGTCTCCGGCGCCAATGACCGCGTCCTGGTCGATGGCGGCTCCAACACCGTCACCGCGGTCACCGGCAATTCCGGGCTCAACGTCTTCTTCAACCTCTCCGGCGGCAGCCTGTACTTCATCAACAGCAGCACCTCCGCGGCCACCGTCTCCGGCGCCGTCAACGGTGCCATCGGCGGTTCCGTCACGGCCTTCGGCGGCGCCGGCGGCGGCGTCTTCATCGGCGGCCCGGGCGGCAATAACAGCCTGATCGGCGGCAGCAGCGTGCTCGGCGCCGGCTCCGGCCTCGTCACCCTGCTCGGTTCCGGCACCACCAACTTCGAAGAGGCCTACGGCGCCGGCGCCGCCGGCAACGTGCTCTCGGTCGGCAATTCCGGCAGCTCCACGCTCATCGCCAGCGCCAGCACCACCAACAACACCTTCTACGGCGGCATCGTCGGCACCACCATCATGCAGTCCTCCGGCTCCGGCACGCAGACCTTCTTCGTCGGCACCAACGACCAGGAGAACCTCACCGGCTCCACCACCACGGGCGCCGTCAACGACTACTACCTCATCCAGAACACCAGCGGCAGCGGCAGCGACGTCATCACCAACTTCAAGCTCAGCCGCGACAAGATTTTCATCGACACCATCGGCCAGTTCCAGGGCCAGGTCGATGTCTCCAGCGTCGTCGCGCATGGCGGCTCGAATCCGGGTTCGACCATCTTCCTCTCCGACAATACCAGCATCACGCTCTACGGTGTCTCGGTCGCGCAGCTCACCGCCGCCGGCGTCGGCTCCGGCAGCACCACGATCTAAATCTTTTTCTCCGCGCCGCGTGCAAAAAGGCCCGTCCCCGGACGGGCCTTTTTGATGCCGAGCACACCATACGGGGCATCCCATACCGGCATTTCACGCCGGGTCGCGGATGCTGTAAACCGCCGGTTGCATCGCATGAAAGACGGCCTGAATTGAACCGGTCCAAGAGAATCATATTTCCGCGCGGCTTCGCCATCGAAATCTCCGCCACCGGCACCGAGGCGCAAATCCACCGGCTCGACCAGGCCCACCGGTTTCTGTTCCCGGTCACCCTCTGGCTGCTGGCCCTGCTGCTCCTCGTCTCGCGCGACCCCTACCGCCTGATTGATGCGCCGCTCTGGGCCGAAGACGGGCCGCTCTGGATCTATGACGCTTACAACACCGGCATCGCCTCGCTGCTGATCCCGCATACCGGCTACCTGCAGACCTTTCCGCGCCTCATCGGTTTTTCCACCAACCTGGTGCCGCTCGAATGGGTGCCGACGATCTTCGCGCTGGCCGGTTTTTTGACCCAGGTGCTGCCCGCCTGGCTCATGCTCACCGCGCGCGGCAAAACCCTGATCCCGAATCTCTGGGCGCGGCTGCTGCTGATCCTATTTTACCTCGGCGTGCCGAATTCGTTCGAAACCTTCGTCAACGTCACCAACGCGCAATGGCACATCGCGATCGTGATGTTCCTCATCATCATCATGACCGTCCCCAAAACCCGCTTCTGGCGCATCGTGGAATATCTTTACCTCGTCATCGGCGGCCTGTCCGGCCCGTTCAGCTTCGTGCTCGCCCCGCTCGCCTGGTGGCAGGCCAGAACCGAATTTTCGTTCCGCGGCGCGCGCGGCGTGCAGGCGCTCATGCTCACGCTCACCGCCCTCATCCAGGCCGGCTTCGTCATCGCCTCCGCCGGCTCCGAACGGCATTTGCAGCCGCTCGGCGCCACGCTCACCGGCTTCGCGCGCATCACCGTCGGCCAGATTTTCCTGGCCGCCATCATCGGCTCGAAACACGTCTCGCGCCTGGAGCAAATGCCGCTATGGCACGCCGACATCTTCCCGCTGCTTTTGCTCATCGTGTTTCTCGCCGTCATGCAATTGGCGTTCCGCAAGGGCCCGCCGGCCTACCGCGTGTTCACCATCTTCGCGGTGCTCATTTTCGCCTCGGCGCTGGTCTCGCCGGTCATCTCCAACACCCAGCCGCAATGGGACGCACTCGAAGTCCCCGGCGCCGGCAGCCGCTACTACCTGCTGCCGACCCTGGCCTGGTTCGCCGGCCTCCTCGTGCTCGCCGCCGACCCGCGCAAATTCACCCGCCGCGCGGCGCGCCTGGTCATTCTACTCACCGCAATCGGCGTGCGAACGGACTGGGAATACCTGCGCGAGCCCGAAACCCACTTTTTCGAAGCCGCAAAACTCTTCGACACCGTACCCCCCGGAACGAAGGTGATTTTTCGCGAAGCCCCCGACCCCAACGTTTGGTTATTTTCCTTAACAAAAAAATAGCCCCGATCCGCGCTCGTGTGCCCGCCCCATCCGCGTCATTGCGAGCGCAGCGAAGCAATCCATCTTTTCAACGCCGAAGACAATGACGAAGAGTCAACAAAACCCCTTCATCACCCCATACGCGCCGCCTTCCTTTCAAAAAAGCCCACCGCCTTCCGGCCCCGCAGCCACCGTTGCACCGGCTGGTCAAACCAGAAAGTCGCCGCTGCCGCCGACAAAAAAATCCCCGCCGTCCCGGCCGCGAACAGCACGATCAACCCGCCGGTATGCAATTTCCAATGCGGCAACGTGGACGCCGCGAGCCAGAACAGCGACCAGTGCAGAATATACAACGGATACGACACCGCCCCCAGTTTCCCCGCGAACGCCCCGATTTTCAGGACCCCGCTCCGTTCAAGCTGTGCCAGGCTCAGCATCACGCACCCCATCGTCAGCCCCATGACGATCATCATGTCCGGAGACCCGTACCGCGCACCCCAGCCAATCTGTTTCAGTCCCACGGCAAAACCAATTGCGCTGACCACGAGCAGCACGCGCCCGGCGCGCGCCGGCAACGCAAATTTCACGAAAGCGAGGCCGGCCAAAACACCGGCAAAAAAATAGAACTCGTCAAAATTGAAAAAATGGTCCGCCGACGAATTCGCGAGGTAAGTGAAAAAAGCCGGCGGCGCCGGCACAACATTCCGCAGCACGCCGCACGGGCTCCAGGTCCAGAACACGACAATCATCCACACCGCCAGCAGCGCCCGCCCGATATACGGCAGCAGGCACAGGCTGAACACCAGATAGAACGCCACCTCATACCGCAGGGTCCAGGCCGGCGGCAGCAATTCGGCGGTGTCGATCGGCACCAGCGAGAGCAGTTGCGCCATCGCCACCGGCTTCAGCGCGGCAAACTGACAGTAAATCGGAATCGTCATCGCCAGCCAGAACATCGGAAAAATCCGGCACGCCCGCCGCCACAAAAATTTCGGCACGGCGGCCAGGCGCCCAAAATCCTTGGCATGGTTGCTCGCCATCACAAACCCGCTGAGCACGAAAAAATACGCCACCCCCAGCGGCCCCACATCGAAATGCGGCAAAATCCTCTCATCCGCGCGCGCCGCATAATTATTAACCGTCGGCGCGACGTGCGAGATCACCACCAGCGAAGCCGCGATAAACCGCCCAACCTCCAGCGAGCCGAGTTTCGCCTTCACGGCGTGGCCTTCACGGCGTGGCCTTCACGGCGTGGCCTTCACGGCGTGGCCTTCACGTGTTCTGCCCAGCCGGCAGCCCGACCCTCGGCCCGCCAAACCCCCGCTTCAACAGCCCGCGCACCGGTTTTTCAAAACCGTAATAGGACAATGTCGAGACCACAAACAGGCAAACCAGCGTAACACCCTCCCCGCGCACCGGATGCGCGGTGACGTAAGGCACGAAACCCGTCAGTGCGCTCTGCAACGGCTCATGCAGCAAATAAACCGCATACGAAATTTCCCCCAGAAAATGCAGCGGCGGACTTGCCAGCACGCGCGAGCTCACCGCCAGCTTGTTCATCGCCAGCCCCAGCACCAGCGGCGGCGCCAAAAAAACCAGCGCGGCCTTCGGCAAAAGCCCCAGAAACGCAAAGACCAAAACCAAAATCGCCGCCGCCGCGGTCAGATCGCAAAGTTGCCCGGCCACCTGCGCCAAATTGTCCCGCCGCCGGAACAGCCCATGCGCCAGCCACCCGGCGGTAAACAACGTCACCCCGCGGATCATCGGAATCCAGTACCCGATCGGATCGCTCGCGGTATAAACCCGCGGCACCAAAATCTGGATGTCCCAATACCGGCTGAACGCAATAAAACTGAACCCGCAAAGACCCAGTATCACCGCAGCCCGCACCGCCGCCGCGCGCCGTTCCGCCGCCGCGGAGATCGCAAACAGCGCCGGCAGCAGCGCCACATAACAAAACACCTCCACCGACAACGACCAGGCCGGCGAATCCCAATCCGCCCCGTCCCCGATCAGCGGCCAGGCATTCAACAGCAAAACATTCCGCACCGCATCCGCCACAAACAAATTTTCCGGATAAATCGAAGAGCCCGTCAAATGCCGTATCGTCAGCCACCAGCAAAACACCAGAATCACCGCGTATAACGGATAGATCCTGGCAAACCGCGCCACCGCATACCGCCGGAACGGCAGTTTTTTCCCAGCCCCCGCCTGATAAACCAGACACAGCGTGAACCCGCTCAAACAAAAAAACAGGTCCACCGCCTGGTCATGAAATTCAAAGAACCGCACCAGCGCAAACCGCGCAAAACCAAGATGCACCAGCGCCACGCTCAACGCCGCCACGCCGCGCAGGCCGGTAAGCTGCCGAATTTCGTCGCGAATCATGGAGGGGAAGAAAGTAGCGCTTTTTTGAAAAAAAGGCTCCCCGCCTGGGGCGCGCAAAAAACTTTTGCTACTGGGTGCGTTTGGACCGGGATTGCCGTTAATCGGCACCGGAGGTGCCGATTAACGGCAATCCCGGTCCAAACGCACCCAGTAGCAAAAGTTTTTTTGGTTACTTTTTTTTCAAAAAAAGTAACTTCTTTCCTCCTCCTAAATAGCGAGCAGCATCCGCCTCGGATCTTCCAAACTTTCCTTAACCCGCACCAGGAACGAAACCGCCTCCCGCCCATCGATAATCCGATGATCATACGAAACGGCCAGATACATCATCGGCCGGATTTCCAGTTTCCCCGCAATCGCCACCGGCCGGTCCTGAATTTTGTGCATCCCGAGAATCGCCGATTGCGGCGGGTTCAGAATCGGCGTGGACATCAGCGAGCCATACACCCCGCCATTGGTAATCGAAAACGTGCCACCGCTCAGCTGTTCCAGCTTCAGCGTGCCTTCTTTCGCCGCCTTGCCGAAGCCCGCAATTTCCGCCTCGATCTGCGCAAGGGATTTCTGGTCCGCGTCGCGGATCACCGGCACCACCAACCCGTTCGCGCCACCGACCGCGATGCCCATGTTCACAAAATGCTTGTAAACAATATCGTCGCCGTCGATTTCCGCGTTCACCGCCGGAAACTCCTCCAGCGCCGCGCACACCGCCTTCACGAAAAAGCCATTGAACCCCAGCCGCACGCCTTTGTGCTTCTTCTCGAACAAATCCTTGTATTCGGCGCGGATCGCCATGATGGCGCTCATATCCACCTCGTTGAAGGTGGTCAGCATGGCGGCGGTGTTTTGCGCGTCCTTCAGCCGGCTGGCGATGGTTTTGCGCAGCCGCGTCATTTTCACGCGCTCTTCGCGCGCCTCGGCGGCCCGCGGCGCCTTCACCGCGGCCGGCGCCGGTTTTACCGGCGCCTTTTCCAAAAACTCCAGCACGTCGCCCTTGGAGATGCGGCCGTCCTTGGCCGTACCCTCGCCGATTTGCTCGGCGGTGACGTGTTTTTCCTCCATCATCTTCGCCGCGGCGGGGAGCGGCGCCACGCCGGGGCGCTGCACCGGCCCAGGCGCCGGCGGCGGCGCGTGCACCCCGGCCGCCGGTTCCGCGGCCGCTTTCACCTCTTCCTGTTTCGGCGCGGGCGCAGCCGCGGGCGCAGCCGCGGCCGCAGGCGCAGCCGCCGGCTTGGCCGCCGCGCCATTGGCGGCCTGCGCGGCACCCCCAATCCGGCCCAGCAGCGCGCCCACCTCCACTTCCGCGCCCTCCTGCGCCACGATCTCGGAAATCGTGCCCGCCTCCGGCGCGTTCACCTCCACCGTGACCTTATCGGTCTCCAGCTCCACCACTGGCTCGTCGGCCGCCACCGATTCACCGGCTTTCTTGATCCAGCGCGCGATGGTGGCGGTGGTGACGCTTTCGCCCAGCGTCGGCACGGTAATATCGGCAGCCATTCTGGTGCTCCTGCTTTTCTCATTACTCTGGCGCGAGCCTCTTAGACCGTCAGCGCCTCGTTCACCAGAGCCGCCTGCTCCGCCGCGTGGGTTTTCGCCAGGCCCGTCGCCGGGCTGGCCGCGGCCTTGCGCCCCACATAGCGCGGCCGCCTCGCCACGCCGTCCAGGCAGGTCAGCACCGCCTCGATGCGCCGGTCCACAAAATTCCAGCCGCCGTTATTCTCCGGCTCTTCCTGGCACCAAACCAGCTCCGCGTTCGTGTACGCCTCGATCGCGGTTTTCAGGTTCTTGGCCGGGAACGGGTAGAGCTGCTCCAGCCGCACCAGCGCCACGTCCTTGATCCCGCGCTCCCGCCGCTCGGCCAGCAGGTCGTAGTAAACCTTGCCGCTGGACACCACGACGCGCTTCACCGCCTCCGGCGCCACCAATTCGTCGCTCTCCGGAATCACGAACTTAAACGTCGAGCCATTGGTGAACTCATGCAGCGATGAGACCGCCAGCTTATGCCGCAGCAGCGATTTCGGCGTCATGATGATCAGCGGTTTCCGGAAATTCCGCTTCAACTGCCGGCGCAGCGCATGAAAATAATTCGCCGGCGTCGTCAGATTGCACACCGTCATGTTGCTCTCGGCGCAAAGCTGCAAATACCGCTCCATCCGCGCCGAAGAATGCTCCGGCCCCTGCCCCTCATGCCCATGCGGCAGTAGCAGCGTCAGCCCGCACATGCGCAGCCATTTGGTCTCGCCGCTGGCCAGAAACTGGTCGATGATCACCTGCGCGCCGTTCGCGAAATCCCCGAACTGCGCCTCCCACAGCACCAGCACGCCAGGGTCCGCGATGGCGTAGCCATACTCAAACCCCAGCACCCCGGCCTCGGAGAGCAGTGAATTAAAAATCTCGATATTCGCCTGCCCCGGATGGATATTGTTTAGCGGCACATATTCATTCTGATTGGTCTGATCGATCAGCACAGCGTGGCGCTGCGAGAAGGTGCCGCGCTGCGAATCCTCGCCGGACAGCCGCACGCGGTGGCCGTCCGCCAGCAGCGTGCCGAACGCCAGCGCCTCGCCGGTCGCCCAGTCGATGCCCTCGCCGGTGTCGATCATCGCCTTCTTGGCTTCCAACTGGCGCAGAATTTTTGGGTTCAGGTCAAATTTTTCGGGCGGCCGGCTCAGCGCCGCGCCGACCTCGCGCAGTTGCTCCAGCGGCGCCGCGGTCGCCTCCTCTTCCTGCTCATCCTCCGCCGCCGCCGCGCCCAGCCCGGACCAGTGCCCCTCCAGCCAGTCCGCCTTGTTCACCTTGTAGCCCTGCGCGCCCTTGTAGGCCTCTTCCAGCGTCTGGTTGTAGGTTTCCACAATCGCCTTGACCTGCTCGGGCGTCATGCTGCCTTCCGCCACCAGCCGCTCGGCGTACTTCGCCTGCGTCGGTTTCTGCGCCTTGATCGCCTTGTACATGATCGGCTGCGTGAACGCCGGCTCGTCATTCTCGTTATGCCCGTGCCGCCGGTAGCACACCAGGTCGATCACCACATCGACCGCGAATTCCATCCGGAATTCCGTCGCCAGCTTCGCCACAAACGCCACCGCCTCCGGGTCGTCGCCATTCACATGCAGAATCGGCGACTGGATCGCCTTGGCCACATCCGTGCAATACAGCCCGGAAAACGCATGCGCCGGCAC
>PLFB01000250.1 GCA_003137135.1 Acetobacteraceae bacterium | reverse complement strand
GGTGGTGATGGTGATGGTGGCGTTTTCCGTCTGCGGATATTGCAGCACCGGCAGCGAACTGACCGCCTTGATCCCGAGCACCAGGATCAGCGTGGAGACCACCAGCGCCAGGATCGGCCGGCGAATGAAGAGATCGGTAAACCCGCGCATGGTTTTGGCCTACTGGTTCGGCGGGTTCGGGTTGGCGTCGTCCGGCACCGGCACGCTGTTATTGACGATGACGTTGGAGCCGTTGCTGAGTTTGAGCTGCCCCGTCGTGACCACCGTATCGCCGGGCGCGATGCCGCTGGTCACCGCCACCTGGTCGCCGCGCGTGTCGCCCAGTTGCACGAATTTCTGCTGCGCCAGCAGCGCCGGCTTGCCGTCCGGTCCGGTGCCGTTGTGCAACAAAAACACCGTGTCGCCGTAAGGGTTGTAGGTAATCGCGGTCTGCGGCAGCGTGATGTAGTTCTGCGGCTGGCCGGTGTTGATGGCGATGCTGGCGAACATGCCGGGCCGCAGAATATTTTGCGGATTGCGGATCTGCGCGCGCACCTGCACCGTGCGCGTCGCGGTATCGATGGCGGAGTTGATCGCCACCACCTGGCCCACGAATGTCTGGTCCGGAAACGCATCGATCGTGACGTTCGCGGTATCGCCGGGCTTCACCACCGATAGCGCCTGCTGCGGCACGTAAAAATCCACGAAGAGCGGGTCGAGCTGCTGCAGCGTGACGACATTCGTGCCGGCCGGCAGATACTGCCCGATATTCACCTGCCGGATGCCGATGGTGCCCGCGAACGGCGCGCGTATAATTTTCTCATCCATCAGCGCCTGCTGCGCCGCCACCTGCGCCTGCGCGGCGAGATAGGTGGCCTGGTCGCTATCGACCTGCGCCTGGCTGACGGCATCCGCCGAAAACTGTTTTTTGTCGCGCTCGTAGTTGGATTTATCGACCGCGGCGGTGGCCTGCAGCTGCGCCAGCACCGCCGGATCGTTGTTTTGCCGCAGGGTCAGCAGCACTTGCCCGGCTTTCACCTGGTCGCCGGATTTGAAGTCGATCGTATCGACGATGCCGGAGACCTCGGAGGAGAGATCGGCGCCGTTGATGGCGACGATGCTGCCGACCGCCTGGACCTGGGGCTGCCAGGGTGAGTCTGCCGCGGTCATGGTGGACACGGTCTGCGGCTGGTAGGGCAGCGTGGCCAGGAATTTTGAGATGAAATGCGCTTTTACCGCGCCCCAGCCGAAGATGGCGCCGAACAGCACCACCACCACCACCACCATGACGATGAGACGCAGCATCGTCGGGTCTCTGCGCATTCTGCCGCTCATCTGATCACACCGCTCGATTGTTGGTTTTGCATGTCTGGGCCCGCCGCCAGCTGCGCCGCGGGCGGGGCGGGGGGTGCTGCTGCCGGCGCGGCGGCGGCCACTTGCGCCGGCGGGGGCGCCGGCACGGGCGCGGGCAACGGTGCCGGAACCGGCCCGGGCGAGGTGCTGGCCACCGTCAGCGCCGGCAAAAGCCCGCAGCAATTTGCCGCCGGCGGAGACACATCCTCGCGGTGCCACCAGCCGCCGCCGAGCGCCTGAAACAATGCCGCCGTATCGCTCAACCGCGCCGCCTGCGCTTTGACACGCGCGATGACGGCATTTTGGTAGCTGGTCTGCGCCGTCAGTTCCGCCGTAAAGGGCTGCGCGCCCAGAGTCACCTGGTCCTGCGTCACCGTCAGACTTTTTGCCGAACTCTGCTCCGCCAGTTCCGCCGATTGCAGCGTATCCGCGTCATATTGCAAATTCTGCAGCGCATCGGCCACGTTCTGGAACGCCGTCAGCACCGTCGCCTGGTATTGCGCCGCCGACGATTTCAGCGCCGCCACCGCGGCCAGACGTTTCGCATTCAATTCGCCGCCCTCGAAAATCGGCTGCGTCGCGCCCGCCGCCAGGCTCCACAACAGAGTCTGCGGCGTGAACAAGCTGGCCGTGTTCAGCCCCTCATGCCCGACATCGGCGGACAGCGTGATCTGCGGCAGCATCTCCGCGATCTGCACGCCGACATTCGCCGTCGCCTCATGCAATTGCGCCGCCGCCGCCTGAATATCCGGCCGCTGGTTCACCAGCGCGGACGGCAGGCTCACCGGTATGTCTCCGGGCAAGTGCAAGGAATCCAAGGTGAAATCATCGGCATTAAAATTCGCCGGAAACGCGCCCACATAATCCGCCAACTGGTTTCTTTCATCCGCCAGCGCCGCCTGCAGCGGCGGCAGGCTCGCCTGCGCGCTTGCGAGCGTCGCCTGTTCGGACAAAAGATTCGCCTTCGGCACCCCGCCCAGCGAAAATTGCGTGTTCAGAATATCCAACTGCTTCTGCTCGGCCGCGATGATTTTTGTCGTCGCTTCGATCTGCGCGTGATACGATGCCTCCGTCACCGCGGCGGTGACGATATTCGCGGTCAGCGAGAGATACGCCGCCTCGAGCTCGTAGCGTTCATACGCCGACTGCGCCGCCAGGCTTTCGACCTCCCGCCGGCCGCCGCCAAACAGATCCAGCGCATACGAAACACTGAGCGAGGCATTATAGAGCGTGTAGGGTGCGACCGTAAAATCGGAGCCGGCCGGCAATTGCCCGGAACTTTCAAGCTCGGCCGATGAAATCCTGGATCTTGTATCGTTAGCGCTCCCCGAGAGGCTCGGCAGCAGCGTGCCGGCATCCGCGCGCTCGGTCTCTTCCGCCTGGATCAGCGTCTGCTGTGCCGCCTGCAGCGTCGGGCTGTTGGCCAGCGCGGTATCGATCAGGCTGTTCAACTCCTGCGAATGGTACATCGCCCACCACTCGCCCGAAATATCCGCGCCCGAGACGAAATGTTGCGCCTGGCCATCCACCGCCGGCGTCGCCGCGGGCAGCGCCGCCGCCGTGTAGCCCGGCACGGCGGGTGCGGCGGGCGCGTGGTAATTCGGCCCGACCGCGCAGCCACTGAGCCCAAGCGGCACGGCACCCCAAACTGCGAGACGGCGGAAACCCGTTGGTTTCATAATTGCCAGCTAACGGGCTTTCATGGCACCGTCAAGCCACCAAACCGGCAAATATTTTTGCGCTGGGAAACTTGTAAGTTTCCAATTCTAGGCTATGAAGGCCGTCATGGCGCGCGCAANNAAAAAAACCGTTTATCAACTAATCGATTCCAAAGCCGAACTCTTCGTCGCCTTGTTCAACCACTACCAGTCCCTGCTAACATTCCCGGCCCCGCAGCCGGACTGGACCGCGCATACGATCCTTAAACAAAATCTGCTCGCGCTCGGGCGCTTCCTGCTCTCGGCCGAACAAATCGCCATCGTCCGCCTGATCATGGCCGAATACACCCACAGCCCGGACCTCGGCCGCGTCTTCCTGCAGAATCGTTTCAAAAAAGCCAAAGCTCGGCTGGAAACCTGCCTGACCGACATCGGCAAAAACCAGGACGCCCGCCTGACCAATGTCGGCGAACTCGCCGCCATGCTGTTCGGCATGGCGATCGGCGAATTTCACCTCACCGTCCTCATCGGCTACCGCCCGCCGCCCACCAAGGCCGCGCTGGAGAACCGCATTCATCACGCGGTAGAAACGTTTTTGGCGGGGTGCGGGTGTGGCTTAAGTGAATAAGTAAGTAAGCAGTTACTTTTTTTGAAAAAAAAAGTAACCAAAAAAACTNNTTCAAAAAAGCGCTTCTTGCTTTTTGACTGTAATGCAATTTTGCATTACCTGTTTGGCTGGAGGTTTGCATGACCATCTTAACGGTAACGGCCCGCGGCCAGGTCACTTTTCGCAAGGACGTGTTGCACCATCTCGGCATCCGCCCCGGCGAGAAGATCGAACTGGACAAGCTGCCCGACGGCAGCGTCGCCCTGCGCGCCGCAAGGCCAACCGGCAGCATCGACGACTTTATCGGCATCCTCGCGGGCAAAACTAAAAAGATCGCCACTCTTGATGAAATCAAGGAAGCGGCAGCCGACGGCTGGGCCGGCATCAAGTGAGAATTACCGCCGATACCAATATCCTCATCCGCGCGGCGATACGCGACGATCCGAAACAAACGGCTTCGGCGCTGAAATTGCTCAAAGACGCGGAGCTGATCGCGGTTTCCCTATCCTGCCTGTGCGAATTCGCCTGGGTCCTCGGCAGGGTTTACAAATTTGGCGCCGAGGACATTCATATCGCCCTCACCGCACTCCTCAATACCACGAATATGGCCTTGAACCGCCCGGCAGCGGAGGCCGGTCTGGCCATGCTGAAAGCCGGCGGTGATTTCGCGGACGCGATTTTGGCCTTCGAAGGCCAATGGCTCGGCGGCGAAATTTTCGCTTCTTTCGACAAACAGGCCGTCGCCCTGCTCACGCGGCAAGGGCAAGCCGCCATGCTGCTGTCCTAGCCGCCCGTTACCGACATGTGCCGGCGTACGGCCGGCCGCGTCTGCCGCCGGTCGATGATAAAATCATGCCCCTTCGGTTTGCGCGCGATCGCCTCGACAATCGCCCGATCCAACAAACCGTCATCCTCGCTCGCCAGCAGCGGCGCGCGCAAATCGGCCGCGTCGTCCTGGCCCAGGCACATATACAGCGTCCCGGTACACGTCACCCGTACCCGGTTGCAGCTTTCGCAAAAATTGTGCGTCATCGGCGTGATGAACCCCAGGCGCTGCCCGGTTTCCGCGATGCTCACATAGCGCGCCGGGCCGCCGGTCGAAAAATCCGTTTCGGTCAGCGTCCAGCGCCGGTTCAGCCGCGCCCGCACCAGGCTCAGTGGCAGATACTGTTCCGTCCGGTCTTCGCCGATCTCCCCCATCGGCATCGTCTCGATCAGACACAGATCGAATTTTTGCGCCCCGCACCATTCGATCAGACCGTCAAACTCGTCCTCATTCACGCCCTTCAGCGCCACCGTGTTGATTTTTACGTGCAACCCGGCCTGTTTTGCCGCCATCACGCCGTCCAGCACCGCGGGCAATTTACCCCACCGGGTGATCGCCGCGAATTTTGCCGCATCCAGCGTGTCGAGGCTGACATTGATCCGCCTTATGCCCGCGGCAAACAATTCATCGGCATATTTCGCGAGCTGGCTACCGTTGGTGGTGATGGTCAGTTCGTCCAGCCCCTGGCCCAGTTGCTCCCCCAACCGGCGGATCAGCCACATCACGTCGCGCCGCACCAGCGGTTCGCCGCCGGTCAGCCGCAGTTTTTTGACCCCGTGCCGAATGAAGGCGCCACACAGCCGGTCCAGCTCTTCCAGCGTCAGCAGGTCTTTTTTCGGTAAAAACACCATGTCTTCCGCCATGCAGTACACACAGCGAAAGTCGCACCGGTCGGTCACGGAGACCCGCAGATAGGAAATGGCGCGGCCAAAAGGATCGATCATGCGCTGTATTTCGGCCTAGATGGCGCCAGGTGCAAGCGTCTTTAGAAATCCTCAACCCTGTCCAGCGCCACGGCAGCGGTATTCACCACCACCTTGCCGGCGTGCTCGAACATCACCGTCACTTTTTCGCCCAGCGCCGACTGCACCTGCCCCACCCCCCATTCCGGATTCTTTGGGCACCGCACGAACAGCCCTGGCTCGAACTCACTGCGCTCCATACCCGCATTCCCGTAGTTTTGCTGCCATATGCGCCGGCACCGGCGCTTCGGCCACCACGATGGGCTCCAGCGGCAACATAATGCGCCGCGCCAGCAGCATCAGCGGCCCAGCCCCGCCGCCATACACCGCATCCCCTAGCACCGGATGCCCCAGCGCCGCCGCATGCGCCCGAATCTGGTGCGTCCGCCCGGTTTGCGGCCGGAATGCCAGCCACGCGATGCCATTTCCGCTGCCGAAAACCGACCATGCCGTGACCGCCGCCTGCCCGGTGCCGGCATTCCCCACCATTTTCCAGCTTTTGCCCAGCGTCACCTTCACAAGCGGCAGGTTCACCACCCCCGCCGTCTCGGCCGGCACGCCCCGCACCACCGCCCAATAGGTTTTCTCCGCGCCGCCGCCGGCGAACAGCCGTTGCGCCGCCAGCAGCGCGGATTTTTTCAACGCCACGACCAGGCACCCCGCGGTATCCTGGTCCAGCCGGTGCGCGAGCCACGGTCCCTGCTTCCCCCGCCGCCAAAGGTGAAAAAAATCCTCCACACTCGCCCCGCCGGCGCGCCCCGCATGCACCGGCAGCCCCGCCGGCTTGTCGATCACCAGAAACCGCGCATCCCGGAACAGAATCTCCGGTGTCACACCTTCAGCCGCGCCGGCACATCCAAACCCAGCCGCTTGGGAATATCCCAAACCTCCCGCACCCTGCGCACCTCCACAAACCCCGCCGCCTTGTAATTCGGCAGCGCCCGCGGATGGTCCGCCGTGCATGTATTCACCGTCATGCCGCGCAGCGGCGAGCCCCCCGCGAACACGCTATCCACCGCCGCGTCCAGCAGCGCGCCCCCCAGCCCGCGGCCGATCATGTTCGGCATCAGGCCAAAATAATTCAGGTTCACGTCCGGCCAGGGCGAGGAATCCGTCTCAAAAAATCCCGCCACCTCGCCAGCCACCCGCAGCACGGAAATCGCCACGCTCGGGCTCGCCAGATGGCGCGCCAGCATGTCATC
>PLFB01000231.1 GCA_003137135.1 Acetobacteraceae bacterium | reverse complement strand
TGCGGCGTGATCAGCACCAGCAATTCGGTGCGGGTGCGCTGGTTGTTCTGGCTGGAAAATGCGTCGCCCAGCAGCGGCACGTTTTTGAGGAACGGAATGCCCTGATTCTGACGCGAGTCCGAATCGGAGATCAGCCCGGCGAGGCCGATGGTCTGGCCGTCCTGGATGGCGACGCGCGAGGTAACGGCGCGGTCGGTGAAGGTGGGGGAAGCGATGCCGGAGGTGGTGGTGTTGGTGGCGACGCCGGAAACTTCCTGCGCGACGTCGAGCGTCACCAGACCTTCATCGCCGACATGCGGGGTGATTTGCAAAATCACGCCGGTTTCGCGGTAGTCGATGGAGTTGACCACCGGCGATCCGGCGGTGAGCGTGTCCTGCGAGGATTGCGAGAGATAGGGCACCAGGTCGCCGACCTGCAATGAGGCGGCCTGGCCGTCGAGCACCATCAGTTCGGGCGAGGAGAGCACGTCCACCTTGGTGACCGATTGCAGCAGCGAAATGGCGAGCGGCGCCGCGTCCGCGCCGGAGCCTGACAGCACGAAGCCTGGAAAATTGGTGGCGAGCGAAGACGAGGTGTTATCCGAAAGCACCGCGTTGATGCCGCCGGATTTGAAAAAATACTGCGTGCCGTATTGCAGCGCGGTATTGAGATCGACCTCGGCGATGGTGGCGTCGATACGCACTTCGACCGGCGCACTGTCGATGCGGTCGAGCATGGCGTTGATGCGTTCGTCCTCCGCCGCGGTGGCGTAGATCAGCAGCGAATTGTTGTCGATGTCGGGGATGATGCGCAGCGTCTCCGTGGCGGTGGCGCCGGCGCCGGCGGAAAGCGGCGCCAGCACGGCGGCCGCGTTGCCCGATGGGCCGGCGTTGCCGGATTGGTCGGTGCTGGCGGTGTTGTCCGAGGCGCTCTGATCGCTGGCGGCGCTCTGGTCCGTGCCGCCGGCCGCGCTTGCGACAGGCGTGGCGGCGGTTTCCGGCGTCGTGCTGGCGGTGGCGCTCGTGCCGGCGGCGCCTGTGCCGCTTCCGCCGGCGCCATTCTGCGCGGCGAGGGTGGTGCTGACCTGGCCGGAGGCCGGCGGCGTCGGCTGCGCGGTTACGTCATTCGGCGTAAAAGCCTGTTGCAAAAAATACGCGGCGTCGTTGGCGGCGCCGTTATGCAAATAGTAAACGTACCAACTGCGTAACGTTTCGCGCTCGGCCTGGCTGAGCACGGCATAGACGCGCTGCGCGTCCGCCAGCAGCCCTTCGCCGTGCGCGATGACCAGGATGGCGTTCATACGTTCCAGCGGAATGACGGTGATGGGTCCCGGCTCGCTGGGGTCGGAGGATTTGTTGAGCGCGGCGGAGAAGGCGGCGGCGAAATCCTGCGCGTCACCGGCGGTAACGGGAAAAATCTCGTAGGACTGGCCGGCGAGCTGGTCGGTGTCGAACGCCTCGATCAGATCGACCAGCGCGTCGCGGCTGGCGGGGTCGCCTTCGACGATCATGGCGTTCTGATCCGCTTCCGGAATGATGCGCGCGGTGGCGGTGATGTAGGGCTGCAGCGTCTGCGCCAGCGGGGCGGCCTGGGTGTAGTGCAGCGGCACCACCACGGCGCCGCCGAGCGCATCGCTGCCGGCGAGGTTGGGCGAAGCGGCGGCGGTTGGCGCCGGCATCACGCGATACAGGCCGCCCTGGCGCACCAGCACGGCGTTGTCCTGCTCGAGCAGGGTTTGCAGTGTGGGGATCAGGTCTTCCCGCGACAGCGGCGTGGTGGTGCGCAGGGTCGCGGTGCCCTGCACGGCGGGATCGATGGTGTAATTCTGTTGCAGGATGGTGCCGAGAATCTGGTCCACGACGGTGTGGATGTCGGTGCCAGCGAAGTCGAGCGAAATGCCGCCGGACGGGACGGCGGCGGCTGGGGCTGGTCGGCTGACGACGGTTTCGGGGCTGTAGCTGGCGGCCGGGCGCGGCAGCGCCTCGCCGCTATCGATCTGGCCGCTTTGCGGCGCGGGGTTTGGCGCCAGGCTTTGGGGCTGTAGCAGCGGCGCGGGGGGCGGCAAGATCATTTCGAAATGGGGCGGTTTTTGCGTGCAGGCGGAGAGGATGAGGGCGGCGGCGCCAAAGCAGGAGAGAAGCGCTTTTTTGAAAAAAAGCCCCTCTGCGGCTGCGGCGCAAAAAACTTCTATGCCCCGCGGCTTTTGAGAGGCCACAGTATGGCCTCTCAAAAGCCTGCGGGTAATAAAAGTTTTTTGGTTACTTTTTTTCAAAAAAGTAACTGCTTTCTTCATTCTGCCGTCGCAAGAAACCGTCAAAAAACGCCGCAAGCCCGGCGTAATCCTCCAGCGGCAGGATGTGGGCGACGTACTGGTCGGGGCGCACGATGACCATGCAGCCTTGCGCGCGGTTGATGCCGCGCAGGTCGAAAATGTCGCCGGTCTTGAAATCCGGACAGAAAATTTTCTCGTAGTCGCGCAGGCCGTAGCGGCCTTTTGGCGGCAGCAGAAGGGATGGCATCGCCTCCAGCGCCAGGCTGGCGTGCGGCTGCTGAAAAATCGCCCGCACGTCGATGACGGAGTCGATGTCCGCACGCGGCGGCGTAAAATTTCGCACGGGCGATTCCGGGGCGTCCGCCAGAAACGCGCAGAGGCGATCCAGCGGCGTGGTCTCAACCGGCGCGAAGGCAAAAACGCGCCAGCGCCCATCGGCCTTGAGCGTGTGGCCCAGATGCATCGGCCTAGCGTCGGCCAGGCGGATGACGGGCGCGGAATGAAAGCGCATGCCCACCACGAAACCGGTGGCGAGGTGCTGGTGGATGGGCGGCGCGGAAATGAGGGAAGCTTTGTAGCGCGTGGCGGTGCCGGCGGTGAAACGGCCCTGCATGATGAAATATTTTTGGAAATCGGCGGGGTCGATGCCGGTGCTCGCGGGATCGTTCGGATCTTTCGGCGGCGCCGAAAACATTTTTGCGAATTCCCGGTCGAAATCGATCAGTTCGGCGGCGATGCCTTGGCGCTCGTCCGAATAGCTGTGCAGAATCTCTTGCCGCGCGAGGCCGCGAATGACCGACGCCAGTTTCCATCCCAGGTTGAACCCGTCCTGCATCGAAACGTTCATGCCCTGGCCGGCTTTCGGGCTGTGCGTGTGGCAGGAATCGCCGGCGATGAACACGCGCGGCAACCGGTGCGCCACGTCTTGCGCCGGTACGTCGTCAAATTTGTCGCACAGGCGCTGGCCGATTTCGTACACCGACCACCACGCGACCTCCTTCACGTCCAGGGTATAGGGCCGCAGAATACGTTGCGCCGCCGCGATGAGATGCGCGGCATCGATGTTGCGGCTGGCGATGCGCTCGGATTCGCCCAGCTTGTCGAGTTCGATATACAGCCGGACCAGAAAGCCGCCTTCGCGCGGAATGATCAGCACGCTGCCCTCGCGCGCCGAATGGATCGCCGATTTGAGCCGGATGTCCGGGAAATCTGTGACCGCCAGCACGTCCATCACGCCCCAGGCCTGGTTGGCGGAATCGCCAATCAGCGCGCGACCGAGCGATCTGCGCACCGCGCTGCGCGCGCCGTCGCAGCCCACCACGTAGCGCGCCGTCACAATTTCGACCTCGCCTTCGTGCGCTGTATCGGTGCGCTCGAGCCGCGCCGTCACGCGGTCCGGCGCCACGGCAAGATCCAGCAGCCGGCGCGCATAATCCGGCGTGAGGCGCGCGGCGGATTTTTGCATGACGTCCAGATAGAAATCATGCACGCGCGCCTGGTTCATGATGACGTGTGGAAATTCCGAAAGCCCGTCCTCGGTGTCCTGGATGCGGTCGCCGCGGATGATGCGGTCGCGCCGCGCGGGGTCGGGTTTCCAGAATGTGGTCTCGTTGACCCAATAGGCCTCCGCCAACACGCGCTCGGCGAAGCCAAAGGCCGCGAACATCTCCATGGTGCGGCAAGCGATGCCGTCCGCCTGGCCAAGTTTCAGCGGGCCGGATTTTTGCTCGACGATGCGGGTGCGAATGTCCGGGAACGCGGCCAGTTGCGCCGCCAGCGTAAGGCCGGCGGGCCCGCAGCCGACGATCAGAACGTCGAGTTCGCCGCCAGGCGCGCCGGCCGGTTCGTGCAGATGCGGGTCGCCGGGGCGAAAGCCGTTGAGGTGGAATTGCATGGGGGAGGCATGGATCGAAAGGAAAACCAGGTCAAGAAAGCAGCGCTTTTTGAAAAAAGCCCCGGGCGGGGCGCCGCGCAAAAACTTTTGCGAGCTGGGGG
>PLFB01000152.1 GCA_003137135.1 Acetobacteraceae bacterium | reverse complement strand
CGCCGAGGGTGACGGCGGCGGCCAGGGTGCCGACCAAAGAGAGCAGGAGGGTGCCTGGGAGGAGAGTGAGGAGGAGCAGCGGGGCGTGCTGGACGGGCATGCGGAGCATGACGGCCAGCGGGGCGGCGATNNGCGGGCAGGCCGGAGAGCAGCAGCAGGTCGAGGGAGCCGTCCTCGTAGTCGGCGCCGAACAGGCGGTCGAGCGGCAGCAGGGCGGCGAGCAGGGCGCAGACCCAGACGATGCCGGGGGCGATGGCGGCCAAACTTTCGGGGCCGGGGCCGAGGGCGAAGGGGAACAGGGTGGCGGCGATGATGAAGAACAGCAGGGCGGCGGTGGAATCCGCAGCGTGGCGGAAGGACAGGCGGAGTTCGCGGACGATGAGGGGGAACATCGGCGAGTCGGGTTAGGCGCCGCGCCGTGCGCGTGAGGATAAAGGCGTGGATGCCCGCTTGCGCGGGCATGACGGCGGGGGGGCGGTCATGGGGTGAGGGCTAGCGTCGCGGCGTTGGGGAGGTTGAGTGGGGTGTGCGTGCTGGCCAAAATTTGGCCGCCGGTGGCCAAGTGGGCGGCGGCATGGTGCTCAAACTGGGCGATGGAGGCGGTATCCAGGCCGTTGGTGGGTTCGTCCAGTAGCCAGATGGGCGCATGGCTGGCGATGATTCGGGCCAGCGCCAGGCGGCGCTTTTGGCCGGCGGACAAAAATTTGGCCGGAAGCTCGGCGTAGCCAGACAGGCTGACGGCGGCGAGGGCGGGAACGCCGACATGCTCGGCGGCGGTTAAAGCCGGTTTGACGGCATCCTGGTGGCCGAGCCAGGCGAGGCGCAGGGCGTGGGTGGGCAGGTCCTCAAAGGCGTTTTCGCCGTTCCAGAGGATTTGGCCGGCGGCGAGCGGGGTAAGGCCGGCGACGGCGCGCAGCAGCGAGGTTTTGCCGGCGCCGTTGGGGCCGCGCAGCAGAAGTGCGGCGCCGGGCGGGAGGGTGAAGGAGATTTTTTGGAATACCAGCCTTTCGCCGCGGAACACGGCCAGGTTCTGGGCGGTCAGGCCTGTTAGCAGGTGCAAAAATCCTCATCGCATGAATAGACTGGCAACACGCGCTATGGTTTAAGCCGTGACATTTCGCGTGATATTTCGCAAGCGCTCGACCAAGGAGGGTCTTTTCCCATGACAGCGATCGGCCATGACAGCCTGAAAACCCTGAAAACCCTGAGCGTCGATGGCAAGGACTACAAGTATTTCTCGCTGGAAGAGGCGGCGGCGCAACTGGGGGATATTTCGAAGCTGCCGCGGACGCTGAAAATCCTGCTGGAGAACGTGCTGCGGTTCGAGAATGGCGGCAGCTACAAGGTGGATGACGCCAAGGCGATCGTGGGGTGGCTGGAAAAGGCCACCTCGGCCAAGGAAGTGCCGTTCAAGCCGGCCAGAATTTTGATGCAGGATTTCACCGGCGTGCCGGGGGTGGTGGATCTGGCGGCGATGCGGGACGGGATCGTGGCGCTGGGCGGCAAGCCGGAGCGGGTGAACCCGCTGGTGCCGGTGGATCTGGTGATCGACCATTCCGTGATGGTCGATGTGGCGGGGAGTGCGGACGCACTGGAGAAGAACATCGAGCTGGAGTTTGAGCGCAACGAGGAGCGCTACAAGTTTTTGCGCTGGGGCCAGGAGGCGTTCGATAATTTCCGGGTGGTGCCGCCGGATACCGGGATCTGCCACCAAGTGAATCTGGAATATCTGGCGCAGGTGGCCTGGACGTCCGAGAATGGCGGCGAGACCTATGTGTATCCGGACACGCTGTATGGCACCGATTCGCACACCACGATGGTGAACGGGCTGGGCGTGCTGGGCTGGGGCGTCGGCGGCATTGAAGCCGAGGCGGCGATGCTGGGGCAGCCGATCGCCATGTTGATCCCGGACGTGGTGGGATTCAAGCTGACGGGCAGGCTGCCGGAAGGCGCGACGGCGACGGATCTGGTGCTCACGGTGACCCAGATGCTGCGCAAGAAGAGCGTGGTGGGCAAGTTTGTGGAGTTTTATGGGCCGGGGCTGGACGAGATGGCGCTGGCGGACCGCGCGACGATTGCGAACATGGCGCCGGAATACGGCGCGACCTGCGGGTTTTTTCCGGTCGATGGGGTAACGCTGGATTATCTGCGGCTGTCGGGGCGGGAAGAACACCGGATCAAGCTGGTGGAGGAGTATTCTCGGGCGCAGGGGCTGTGGCGGACCAATGTGGACCCAATTTTTTCCGACACGCTGGAACTGGATATGCGGACGGTGCAGCCTTCCTTGGCGGGGCCGAAGCGGCCGCAGGACCGGGTGCTGCTGAAGGACGCGGCGAGCGCTTTCAACGCCGAACTGACGAAAAGCCTGGGCGTGGCGGCCGGCGATGTGGGCGTGAAGGCCAAGGTGGCGGGCAAGAATTACGAGATCACGCATGGCGACGTGGTGATCGCGGCGATTACGTCGTGCACCAATACCTCCAATCCGTATGTGCTGGTGGCGGCGGGGCTGGTGGCCAAAAAGGCGCGCGCCGCCGGGTTGACGCCGAAACCCTGGGTCAAAACGTCGCTGGCCCCGGGCAGCCAGGTGGTGACGGAGTATCTCAACAAATCCGGGCTGTCGGCGGAGCTGGATGCGGTGGGGTTCCAGACGGTGGGATATGGCTGCACGACCTGCATCGGCAATTCCGGGCCGCTGGATGATGCGATCGTGGATGCGATCGAGGGCAATAAGCTGGTGGCGGTTTCCGTGCTGTCGGGCAACCGGAATTTTGAAGGACGCATCAGCCCGAATGTGCGGGCCAATTACCTGGCAAGCCCGCCGCTGGTGGTGGCCTATTCGTTCCTAGGGAATATCCGCGAGGATATCACCACCGCGCCGCTCGGCACCAATGCCGAGGGCAAAGAGGTGTTTTTAAAGGACGTCTGGCCGACGAATAAGGAGATCAATGACATCGTACACGCGGTGCTGACGCGCGAGATGTTCCTTGACCGCTACGGCGATGTGTTCAAGGGGCCGAAGCAGTGGCAGGCGATCGAGGTGACGGGCGGGACGGACACCTACCGGTGGCCGGCCGGGTCAACTTATGTGAAGAATCCACCTTATTTTGACGGGATCACGATGGAGCCGGCGCCGATCGCGGCGCTGACGGACGCCCGAATCCTGGCGATCCTAGGGGATTCGATCACCACGGATCACATTTCGCCGGCGGGGAACATCAAGAAATCTTCGCCAGCCGGAGAATTTCTGTCGCAGCACCAGGTGTTGCAGAAGGATTTCAATTCCTACGGCGCCAGGCGGGGCAATGACGACGTGATGGTGCGGGGGACCTTTGCCAATATCCGCATCAAGAACGAAATGCTGAACAACGTGGAGGGCGGGTTTACCAAACATTATCCGAGTGGTGAGCAACTGCCGATCTACGACGCGGCGATGCGGTATAAGGCGGAGGGTGTGCCACTGGTGATTTTTGGCGGCAAGGAATACGGCACCGGGTCCTCGCGCGACTGGGCGGCGAAGGGCACGTTTCTGCTGGGGGTGAAAGCGGTGATTACGGAATCGTTCGAACGCATCCACCGGTCCAATCTGGTGGGCATGGGGGTGCTGCCGTTGACCTTCAAGGAAGGCATGGGCAGAAAAACGCTGGGGCTGGTGGGGGATGAGACGATTGATATCGCGGGGCTGGAGCATTTGTCGCCGCGGATGGATGTGAAGCTGATCGTGCACCGGGCGAATGGCAAGACGGATGAGGTGGACTTGCTCTGCCGCGTCGATACCGCCGATGAAGTAAATTACTACAAACATGGTGGTATATTACAGTACGTGCTGCGTGGGATGGCGGCTTAGAGCGAAAGGCAGAAGTTACTTTTTTGAAAAAAACGCGGCCCGCCCGGGTTAACCAAAAAACCTTTGATTCCCTTCGCTGTTTGAGCGGCCAAACTGTGGCGGCTCAAACGCTGTGGTTAATAAAAGTTTTTTGCGCGCTTTTTTTCAAAAAAGCGCTGCTTTCTTCCGGCCTTGCTCTCAAGGCCCTATCTTTCTAAAGGCAGGCGATGTCTCAAACTTTGTTTAGCATATCGGCGGACCGCGGCTGGGGGCAGCGGTTTGCGATCGCGGCGCAGGATTTGCGCGAGGGATTCGGGCTTTGGCGGCTGGCCTGGGCGCTGGGCATGTCGGACATCAAACTGCGTTATCGCGGCTCCATGCTCGGGCCGTTTTGGCTGACGCTGTCCACCGGCGTGATGATCGGGGCGATGGGCGTTTTGTATGCCGGGCTGTTCCATACGGATATTCATAGTTATCTGCCGTACCTCGCGGCTTCGCTGATACTTTGGAATTATCTGAGCCTGATGGTTTCCGACGGGTGCACGTGCTTTACGGTCTCCGAGGCGCTGATCAAGGGCATGCGGATGCCGTTTACGGTGCACGCACTGCGCAGCGTGGCGCGCAATACCATCATTCTGGCGCATAATGTGGTGGTGATCGCGGTGGTGTTTCTGGTGATGCATGTCGGCGTGACCTGGTACGCGTTGTGGAGTTTTGCGGGGCTGGGGCTGTGGCTGGTGGATGGGTTCGCGGTGGCGCTGCTGCTGGGGGCATTTTGCGCGCGCTTCAGGGACGTGCCGCAGATTGTGGCGTCGGTGATGCAGATTGCGTTTTTTCTGACGCCGGTGATGTGGACGGCGAGCATTTTGAACAAGAACCGGCCGGCTTCCGCGCTGGTGCACTACAACCCGTTTTTTTACATTCTGGAGGTGGTGCGGGCACCTTTGCTGGGGGCGCCGCTGCCGTTGCGGCATGTGGCGGTGGCGGTGGCGATTTCGGCCGCGCTTTGCGTGGCGGCGGCGTTGGGGTTCGCGCGCACGCGCGGGCGGCTGGCCTACTGGATGTGATATGACCCATCTGACGGCGTTCAATATATCCGTTAATTTTCCGTTGTATCACAGCGATAACCGGTCGCTGAAAAAGACGGTTTTCCGGTCCACCGCGGGGCGCAACCGGATCGGGCAGGATGAAAAACACCGGCCGGTGGTGCAGGCGCTGCGGGAATTGTCGTTCACGCTGGGCTCCGGCGACCGGCTGGGGCTGGTGGGGCGGAATGGCTCGGGCAAGACCACATTGCTGCGCGCGCTTTCGGGGATTTATCAGCCGACGCAAGGCTCGCTTTCCATGGAAGGGCGGCTGACGTCGCTGCTGGACCCTGGACAGGGAATGAACATGGACCTGACGGGGCGCGAGAATGTGCGGCTGCGCGGGCTGTTTCATGGGATGAACAAGACGCAGATCGCGGAGCTTGAAGCGGACGTGGAGGAGTTTGCGGAAATTGCGCAGTTTATCGATCTGCCGGTGCGCAATTACTCGGCCGGCATGACGGTGCGGCTGGCGTTTGCGATGGCGACCGCGGTGCGGCCGGAAATATTGCTGATGGATGAATGGATATTGGCCGGCGACGCCAATTTCATGACCAAGGCAAAGCGGCGGATCGAGGCGATGGTGCGGCATGCCGACATTTTGATATTGGCGAGCCATTCGGCGCAGACGATACTGGAATGGTGCAACCGCGTGCTATGGCTGGACGGCGGCGCGGTGGTGGCGGACGGACGGCCGCTGGATATCCTGGCCCGGTATCTGCCGCCGGAGCAATTTGCAGAATTGGCGGCGTCGCGGCTTGAGCCGCCGGCGGCTTAAGGCAAGGAAAAAGAAAGCAGCGCTTTTTTTAAAAAGCGCTTCTTTCTTCTCTTCCTTCGGCCTAATTATGTAACAAACTATAAGGCGGGTTTTATGGACTTTACTGGCGAGCGATTTGTTCCTGAGGTTGAGGGGGACATTAAGCTTGAGCATGTTCACCGGTATCTGGCTGTGCGGGAGCTGGTCGCCGGCAAGCGGGTTTTGGATATTGCTTGCGGTGAAGGCTATGGTTCGAAGATCATGGCGGAATATGCCGCGTCGGTTGTGGGCGTGGACGTGGATGACGCGTCCGTCGTGCATGCGCAGGCGGCATATGCTGACGAGAGGATTTCGTTTCTGCATGGGGATATTGTCGCGATCCCGCTGGCGGATGCGGCGGTGGATGTGGTGGTTAGTTTCGAGACGTTGGAGCATCTGGCCGACCATAGGACGATGATGCAGGAGATACGGCGCGTATTGGCGCCGGGCGGGGTGCTGGTGATGTCCTCGCCGGACAAGCGCGAGTATTCGGATGTGCCGAATTACAAAAATCCCTATCATGTGAGAGAGCTTTATCAATCCGAGTTTTGCACGCTGCTGGAGGCGAATTTCGCGCATTATGCGCTGTATGGGCAGCGGGTGCATTATGCCTCCGTGTTGGCGCCGGCCGCCGGGCGGCTGACGAAGTTTATCGGGTATCGCGAAGCGGATGACGGCGGCGTGGTGGAAGGCGATGGGCTGCCCAATGCGGTGTATCTGCTGGCGGTGGCGTCCGACGCGGAATTGCCGGCGTTGCCGTGCGGGGTTTTTATTCCGAAGGTGCCGCCGTATTTTCGCGATCTCGGGTTTTTGCAGAAGGAGCTGGACGAGCGCGGGCGCGCGATCCTGCAGTTGGAGTCAAAGCTTTCGGTAGCCGGCAACGAGGTGGACACGTTTAAGGCCAGGCTGCGCGAGGCCGATGAGCAGACAGCCGCGATGCGGCGGCAGTTCGCGGAGGCGGCGGAAAGTACGAGGCTGGAGCGGGAGAATTGGCAAGCGCAGCTCGCGGCCGCGCAGGCGCAGATTCATGCCATGTATAATTCGACCTCCTGGAAGTTTGCGCGGCCGGTGCGCGCCGCGAGCAAGGTTTTGCGCGCGCTGCGGCCGGTGGCGGCGAAGGGACTGCGGGTTTCGATGAAGGCGGTACCGCTGGATGCCAAGATCCGAATGCGGGAGGCTATTTTTAGTCGTTCCGGGCGCGTGTTTGCGCGCACGGGCGCTTACAAGCGCTGGCGGGACGAAAAATCTCCGCCGCCACCGGCCTACGACATCGCGGCGGCGGGGCCAAGCTGGTCGGCGGAATTTCTGGACCGCGCGGATGGTGCCTGGGAATGGGCCGGCCATGGGGTTATGCGCGCACGGATCGGCCAGGTTCACTTGCGGCGCCGTGCGGCGTTGCGGTATGTGCCGAGGCAGCTCATTACTATTTCAGAACAGACACTGGCGGACGCGGCGCGCGCGATCGCCCTGCCCGACCCTGGCGGCGCGCCAACGATTTCGGTGATCGTGCCGGTGTTCAATGAGCTCAAAACGACGATCGAATGTCTGCTTTCCATCGCCGCGGCGAAGGACGGGCCGGCGTTTGAGGTGATTTTGGCGAATGACGCCTCGACGGATGAGACGGCAGACGTGCTGGGTACGGTGCCGCACCTGGTTCTGGCGAATCAGGAGCATAACGTTGGGTTTTTACGAAACTGCAACAACGCCGCGCGGCGCGCGCGGGGCAAAATTCTGGTGATTTTGAATAATGACACGCAGGTTTTTCCCGGTTGGCTCGCGGCATTCGCGGCGGCGCTGGATGAGCCGGGCGTGGGTGCCGTGGGGCCGAAAATCGTGTATCCTAACGGCGCGTTACAAGAAGCGGGCAACCGCATTGTCCGCGCCGGCGCGGTGGAAATGATCGGCTTGAATGATGCGGCGGAAAATCCGCGCTGGGGGTATGCGCGGGATGTTGAATATGTCTCCGGCGCGTGCCTGGCGCTGAAGCGCTCGCTATTTGAGGAGTTGGGTGGATTTTGCGACGAACTGGCGCCGGCCTATTGCGAGGATCTGGAACTTTCACTTCGCATACGGTCGAAAGGGTTGCGGATCAGATACGTACCGGAGGTGGAGATTTGCCATCATCTGAGCGTGAGTTCCGCCAGTCAGCCGGGGTCCTACAAATACGCGCTGATCGCGAAAAACATGCAGTGGCTGAGCGAGCATTATCAGGCCAATTTCGACGCGCTGGATGATGTGCGGATCATCGCCTTCTACCTGCCGCAGTTTCATCCGATACCTGAGAATGATCTATGGTGGGGCACGGGATTTACGGAATGGCAGAACGTGGCCAAGGCGGTGCCGAATTTTGTCGGCCATGACCAGCCGCGGATTCCGGCGGATCTGGGTTTTTACGACCTGCGGATGGCGGAGGTGATGGAGGCGCAGTGGAAGCTGGCGGCGCAATACGGCATCGATGGCTTCTGTTATTATTACTATTGGTTTCACGGCCACCGCTTGTTGGGAAAACCGCTGGTGCGGCTGCTGGATTTTTCGGCGCCGGCGCATCCGTTCTGCCTGTGCTGGGCCAATGAAAACTGGACACGGCGCTGGGACGGCAAGGAGAGCGAGATTCTGATGGCGCAGCATCACTCGCCCGAGGACGACGTCGCGGTGCTGCGGGATATGGCGAAGTACATGGAAAACCCGGCCTATATCCGGATCCTCGGGATGCCGGTGGTGGTGGTGTACCGGGTCGATCTGTTTCCGGATTTTTCGGCGACCGCGGCACGCTGGCGTGAGGAATTTGCACGGCAAAACGGCGGAAAATTATATATCGTGATGGTCGATTCATTCCGGTTCGCGGGGCATGGCGTGAACCCGCAAAAATTCGGCTGCGACGCGTCGCTGGAATTTCCGGCACATTATCTGCCGGATACCAAAAAGCCGGAGGGCGCGGTGCTGAATGCGAATTATGCCGGCGAAATCGGCGCTTATGACGACGCGGCGGCGCGCTTCGCGACGCGCGAGCATCCGGGTTATCCGCGCTTTCGCACCGTGATGCCGGGCTGGGACAACACGCCACGGCGGCAGGACGCCAGCTTTATCCTGGAAAACCCGACGCCGGGGGTATTTCAGGCCTGGCTGGAGGCCGCCATTGCGGAGACGAAACGGGACTTTTGCGGCGATGAGCGGCTGGTGTTCATCAACGCCTGGAATGAGTGGGGCGAAGGCGCGTATCTGGAGCCGGATAAAAGATTCGGGCATGCCTGGCTGCAGGCGGTGAAAAACGCGCGCGATGCGGAATTCTTGCTCAGGGATGATGGATGATGAAGCTTTGCCAGGTGGGGCATCCGTTCAATCCGATCGGAACCGGGCGCGCGACGCGCCTGGTGTTTGCCGCGGCGCGGGCCGGGGGAATTGCGGTTTCGGTACGCGATGTTTACAAATTTCAGAAACCGGAGACGGCGCTGGGGCGGGCGATGTTGCCGTTGCTGACGGAAGAGTTTGGCGCCGTGAATCTGTTTCACCTCAACGGGGACGAGATTGCGCCGGCATTGGCGCATCTGGGCGGCATGCCGGCTGGCTACAACATCGTGGCGCCGTTCTGGGAGTTGCCGCGGTTTCCGCAAGTATGGGCGGAGCAGGTCGAAAAATTCGACGAAGTATGGGCGCCATCCGCATTTATCCGGGATACGCTCACGCAGGCGGTGAAAATTCCGGTCATAAATTTGCCGATGGCGACGGCGGTGGATTTTGCGGCGTTTTTGGACCGCAAAGCGTTCGGCATCCCCGAAAACAGTTTTGCGTTTTTGACGTTTTTTGACGGGCGCTCCTACGTCGAACGCAAAAACCCGCAGGCGGTGGTGGCGTGTTTCCGGCGCGTGGCCGCGGCCCGTCCGTTCGCGCGCACCTGCCTGGTGATCAAACTGCATGGCGGCGAAAACGCACCCGAAGGCGTGAAAAACTTTTTGGCGGGGCTTGAGGATCTGGGCGAGCGGGTGGTGGTGCTGAACGAGGCGATGCCGGAAGAAAAGGTGCACAATCTGATCCGGTGCTGCGACGCGTTCGTCTCGCTGCATCGGTCGGAGGGCTTTGGACTCGGCATCGCGGAGGCGATGTTTTTGGGCAAGCCGGCGATCGCGACCGCGTGGTCCGGAAATATGACTTTCATGACGGCGGAAAATAGCTATCCGATCGCGTACGGGCTGGTGCCGGTGCCGGAAAATGCCTATCCGCATTGGGAAAACCAGGAATGGGCGGAGCCGGATGCGGATGAGGCGGCGGCGGTGATGCTGCGGCTGGTGGATGAGCCGGCGCACGGACGGGAAATCGGCAAGATCGCCAGCCGGGAGATGCGGCAGACATTTTCGTATCGGGCCGCCGGGTTGCGATATGCGGCGCGGCTGAAGGAAGTAAGTAGCGCTTTTTAAAAAAAGCGCGCAAAAACTTCTTCTCCGCTGCGCGCGGGTTTGGCAACGACGGAGGAGAAAAAATGCAGGCGCTGGTGGTGATTGATGTGCAGTGCGGCATGTTTGCCGATCCCACAAATCAGCCCCATGACGGGGCAGCGGTCGTGCAACGAATCGCGCGGCTGATTGCTCAAGCGCGTACGGCCGGCACGCCGGTGGTTTTCGTGCAGCACGACGGCGGCGAGGGCGACCCGCTGGCGAAAGGCTTGCCCGGATTTGAGATCAGGCCGGAACTCGCGCCCGCGGACGGTGAAACGGTCATCGTGAAGCGCTTTTGCAGCGCGTTTCAGGCGACGGAATTGGGCCGCCATCTGGCAGCGCTGGCGGCGAAGCGCCTGGTTATTTGCGGCATGCAGACGGAGTATTGCGTGGATACGACCTGCCGCTCCGCCTTCGAACGTGGGTTTGACGTGACGCTGGTGCGCGACGCGCATACCACGGTGGACGGCGCGGCGCTGCCGGCGGCCGGCATCATCGCGCACCATAACGCGACGCTGGGTTCGGGCTTTGTGAGGCTGAAAAAAGCGGATGAGGTGACGTTTGGCGCCGGATGATTTCCGGCGCCTAGCCTTGACTTTGCCGGGAGCGGTTGAGGGCGGGCATATGGGGCATGCGGATTTCCGCGTGGGCAAAAAGGGGTTCGCGACGCTGGGGTATCCGGATGCGAAGTGGGCGATGGTGAAGCTGACGGTGGCGCAGCAGGCGGAGGTTTGCGCGGGGGTGGGATTTGAGCCGGTGAAGGGCGGGTGGGGAAAGCGCGGCGCGACGCTGGTGGAGCTGGCTGCGGTGGAGGAGGCGGCCGCGCTGGAGGCGTTGCGGCTGGCGTGGGGGAATGTCGCGACGTAATGGGCCCTGCCCTATTGGCGGCTGGGTCTCAAGGAATCAAAAGTTTTTTGCTTCTTTTTTTTAAAAAAGAAGTTCTTGCTTTCTTTCGTTGCGGCGGTGGGGTGCGCTTCGCGCAACCCACACTACGGGTCAGGGCGATGCCTGAAGCCGGTGGCGACGACGTACATTTCTTTGGAATCTTTCCGGCTTGCCGGGGGTTTGGCGTGGCGGACGCTGCGGAAATGGGTTTTTAGCGTCGCCAGCATCCCACGCTCGGCGCCGCCCTGAAACAATTTGGCGACGAAGGCGCCGCCGGGGGTTAGAACATCACAGGCGAAGGCCAACGCCAGTTCGGCAAGCGCCATGATGCGGATGTGGTCGGTGGCGACGTGGCCGGTGGTGTTGGGCGCCATGTCGGAGAGTACCAGGTCCGCCGGGCCGCCGAGCAAAGTTTTGATGCGCGCATCCATGCCTTCGTCCAAAAAATCGCCCTCGATGAAGGTGGCGCCCGGGATGGGGATGATGGGCAGAAGGTCGATCCCCGCGACCGCCGCGGCACCCCGGGCGAGCGCAATCTGCGACCAGCCGCCGGGGGCGGCGCCCAGGTCCACCACGCGGGCGCCTTTGCTGATGAGGTGGTATTTGTCGTCCAGCTCCATCAGCTTGTACGCGGCGCGGGACCGAAATCCCTGGGTTTTCGCCGCCTGCACATAGGGGTCGTTCAGCTGCCGCGCCAGCCAGCGCTGCGACGAGGGGGCGAGTTTGCGCGCGTTTTTCAGCCGCACGGCCTCGCGGCGGGCAGGCGGCGGTGCCGGCACGGTCACGGCGCGGCGGCGCGGCGGAACGGCGGTTTTTCGGCGCGCATCAGGCGCATCAGCATGCCCTCGCGCAGGCCGCGATCCGCCACCACCAGCTCCGGCGCCTGCCAAAGCTCGTGGATCGCGGCAAAAATCGCGCAGCCGGGCAGCACGAAATCCACCCGGTCCAGGCCGATGCAGGGGTGCCGGCCAAGACCCTCGCGGCCGAGCGACCGGGCCTCGGTGAGGGCTTCGTCCACGGCCTCGCGCGACAGCGCCGCGCCGTCGATCACGCCGCGACGGTAGCGGTCCAGTTTTAGCGACACGCCGGCCAGCGTCGTCACGGTGCCGCTGGTGCCGATCATGCGCACCCCGCCCTGGCGAATTTCCTGGCCGATGCGGTGCACCTCCTCGAACGGCCGCAGCAGCAGGCCGACGTCCCGCACCACGGAGGAAAAGCCGGCTTCGGTGAAGCAGGCATCGGCACAGCGCTCCGATAGCGTGACGACGCCAATCGGCAGCGAGACGAAGCCGATCAGGTCCGGCGGCACGCCCTCCGCGTTCACGCGCACCCAGGCGATTTCGGTCGAGCCGCCGCCGATGTCGAACAGCAGCGCGCGCCGGCCGGCGCCGGCGATGAGGGAGGTGCAGCTCTCCACCGCCAATTCCGCCTCCTCGCGCGGAAAAATAATCTCCAACGGCAAGCCAGTTTCGCGCCGGGCGCGGGCGATGAACTGCGCGCCGTTTTCGGCCTGGCGGCAGGCCTCCGTGGCGATGGCGCGGATCGCCAGGCGGCTGTAATCGGGCTCCATGCTCCAACGCCGCACGCGGTCCGCGCAGATCGCCAGCGAGGCGATGGCGCGCTGCATCGCCACTTCGGACAGGTTCCCCGTCTCATACAGGCCCTCCCCCAGGCGAACGACGCGGGAAAAGGAATCAAGCACCTGAAAGCCGGTGCCGTGTGGGGTGCCGACCAGCATGCGGCAGTTATTGGTGCCCAGATCGATACCGGCGAATAGCGGTTTTTTCCGCCTGAGCGGCGGATACTCGCGCGGCAGAATCTGGGCGGCGCTGGCGCGCGGGGCTTCCACCTGCGTGTTGTGCGGAACGTAATTAACCATAATTGCCATATAGTCGCGCCATTTCAGTGTCAGGAGCAAGCCGGAAATGCATGGATTGCAGCACAAGGGCATTAAATATGCGTCAAAACGGTTGCCGAGGCGGTGGGGCGGTGCTACCGGACCCTCCTTGCCGGACACGGAGGCGGCCTGGTGGGGGATAGTTTAGCGGTAGAACACCTGGCTCTGACCCGGGTAGCCTTGGTTCGAATCCAGGTCCCCCAGCCAATACAGAAAGAACGTAAGCAGCGCTTTTTGAAAAAAGGCTTCCCGCCGGGGCGCATTTTTTTCAAAAAAGAACTTCTTGCTTCGCTTGCTTGCGGCCTTTGGGAAACCCCGCTTTTATGCCGGCAGCCAATCCAGCCGGGGTGTTCAATTGCTCAAAGTCTATCGATGCGGCGACAAGCGGCTGGAGGAGATCGACGTCCATGCCGCCGGGAAGAGCGTGCCCAACGCCGTTTGGTTCGACCTGATCAATCCACAACCGGAGGATTTCGCGTATGTCGTGCGCGAAACCGGACTCGCGCTGCCGGAGAAGGAAGATATCGTCGAAATCGAGAGTTCTTCCCGTCTGATGGTCGATGGCGATGTGCTGACCATGAGCATGCCGATCGTGGCGCGCGACGCGGAGGGGGTGCATGGCGGGTCCGCCGCGTTCGTCCTGGCGCCGGACCGGCTGGTGACCATCCGCTTCGCGCAAAACCTGGTGTTCGACCATTTTCCGAGCCAGCCGCACGAGATCGGCGAAGATGCGGACCCGGGGCACTCGGCGTACATCTTCGTCGGCATTCTGGAGGCGATTGTGGACCGGCAGGCGGACGCCCTGGAATTGCTGCGCACCGAGCTGGACCAGTTTTCCCGCCGCGTGTTCGCGCATGAAAACCCGGCGAGGGTGCCGAAGGGCAAGCGGCAGGACAACGAGGAGATGGAACTGCGCGGCATGCTGAGCACGCTGGGCCAGGCGCATGACCGGATTTCATTTCTCCGGGACAGCATGCTCGGCATCGCGCGGATTGCGCCCTTCGCCTCGGCCAGCGCCGCCTGGCTGCCGGCGCCGGTCACCCTGCGGCTGAAGGTGCTGGCGACCGACATCGCCTCGTTGAACGAGTTTTCCGTGCATCTGTCTGACAAGGTGCAGTTTCTGCTGGACGCGACGCTGGGGTTCATCAACATCGCGCAGAGCACGCTGATGAAGGTGTTTACGGTGGTCGCGGTCATCGGCATTCCGCCGACGCTGTTTGCGGGGATTTATGGGATGAATTTCCAGAACATGCCGGAGCTGCATTGGACCTATGGGTATGCCTATGGCTGGACAGTCATTATTTTGTCCGCCGTAATTCCTTGGCTTTGGTTCAAGAAGAAGGGTTGGATGTAGCGGATTCGGAAAACTTGACGGCCCCCGCCCCAGCCCGCACATGGCCCGCATGGATGACGCATTCTTGCAGCCGGAGGAGCCGACCGCGGCCGAGGCCATCGCCGCGATCGGCGAGGAGCTGGAAGTGTTTGATGACTGGATGGACCGCTACCAGTACATCATCGAACTGGGGCGGAAATTGCCGCCCTACCCCGCCGGCTGGCAGGACGAGGCGCATCTGGTGAAGGGGTGCCAGAGCCAGGTCTGGCTGGCGGAGCGGGCGGCGGGCGAGTCGCTGTATTTTGCCGGGGCGTCCGATGCGGCGATCGTGTCGGGCCTGGTGGCGCTGGTGCTGCGGGTCTATTCCGGCCGGCCGCGCGCGGAGATTTTGGCGACGCCGGCGGGGTTTTTGAAGGATTTGGGGCTGATCGCGGCGCTTTCGAGCAACCGCGGGAACGGGGTGGCGGCGATGGTGGAGCGGATACATGCCGTCGCAAAAGCGTAAACTAACCGGCATTGAAACAATGCCAAAACGGCATTAGAGGGTTTTCAGGCGCAAAGATAAAAAGGCGCCGGACTTCCAAAATAGTTTGGGGTTGCGAAACAGGAGACGATCTTATGAAAAAATTGTTTATGGCCGCGCTGTTGCTGGCCGGGACCGCGATTGCGCATCCGGCTTTGGCCGAGCGCTGGACGATGCCGTTGAACGGCACGGTGAGTTCCATGATGATGCCGGACGGCACGGTGATGATGAAGGTGCAGATGCCGCCCAAGGAGTTTGAAGCGATGGTGGCCGCGATGCACGCGGGCAACGGGTGCATGATCCAGGAAATCTACCCGGATGCGCACAACACCATGATTTTGGTTTGTAAGTAGGCCTGATTTGGGCCGGAGGCGGACCGCCTCCGGCCCCATCCAACCCGGTTTTGTTACAGCGTAGCGCTACCAGCCCAGCGGCCGGCGGATTTGCGGACGCGTCAGCGCGAAGCCGGCGATCGCGAGGATGATGACAATGGGGATGATGAACATCGCCATCCAGAACGCGACCGCGGCGATGACGAGCAGCACCGCGAAGCCGACCAGCCGCGCGACGATGGTACCGAGCGTGGGCTGGGCGGGCTGGACGAAATTGCCGTCCGGGGTCATGTCGATGACGGGGCCATTTTGCTTTCTCATAACTGAAATATAGGCGCGCAGCGGGCGCAGGGCAAGGAAAAGCCGTTTTTCGGCAGTGCTGCTATTGGCTTGCCGGGGTTTCCGGCCAGATAGGGGCTGGAAACCATGGAGATTTTTATGCGCGGCCCGGTGATTGGTTATGTCGTGACGCTGGTGGTGATGGCGGTTTTGGATGGCGGGTGGCTGAGTTTCGCCACCTCAAAAATCTATCGGCCGGGGATCGGGCATCTGATGGCGGACAAGCCGGTGGTGTGGGCGGCGGTGGCGTTTTATCTTATGTATGCCGCGGGGGCGGTCTATCTGGCCGTGCTGCCGGGCGTGGCGGCCGGCGGCTGGGCGTCGGCGCTGGTGCGCGGGGCGGTGCTGGGGGTGGTGGCGTATGGGACGTATGATCTGACGTCGCTGGCGATTTTGCAGGGCTGGCCGGTGTACGTGACGGTGGCGGATATGGTGTGGGGTGCGGTGCTGACCGGCGTGGCGGCGGCGGTGGCGGCGGGGGTGGTGAGGCGGTTTGGGTAGTTTTTGGTGGTCACTTTGCAGGTGATGCGATAGGCTTGGTCCGATGCGACACTTTTGGGCTTTGCGGGATGAAGACGAGAAGACCTAACGATTGTTTTTTATTTCTAACAAACTTGACCAGACCTGCGCAAGAGATGCTGCTGTCGGCCGGCCTGGCGCAGGTCAAAGCTAGAGTTACCGTGACGCTTGAGGCGTTGTTGGATCGGCCATGGGCGATAATCTTGCGGATCGCGGCAAAGTCGGCTGGCTAGTATGATCGGAGCCAATGACAAAATCAGGGTTTGAAACGCTGGTAGAGTCCGCTATGAATGGGGGTATGCCACATTCAGGTGATTTACGCGGTTTTCAGGGCATCGTTTTTTCGGACGATGGTGTTTTGCCCGCTGGTCTGATTGAGCAGCTTGAATTGAGCAAGGCGCAGATTGCGGCTGGTCATACGGTGCCGCTTGAACCGGTCCTGGAGAGAATGCGGGCGGTGCTTGCTCGTATGGAGGCCAGACAGGCGGCGGATGATTCCTAAGGTCAGTGGTTGCGCTCAGCCCAGTTGCCGAACGGCATTTGACTGAGCTGACGGCACATTACGACGCCAAAAACCGAATGAATGCGGTCAGAAGCTTGATCCTGACCGTTGAGGCTGCGAAGCGGCGGATTGCTCGGTCTCCGGCAGCTGGGCTGGATGCGCCGCGGCCGTATCCTACGCTAAAGGTGCTTGGGTTTCGATGGATTCGGGAAAGTAATTACTGGTTTGCGTATAGCGAAGGTGACCCGCCGGTGATCGCGGGGATTTTTTATGCGACGGCGGATATTCCCAGCCGGTTTTGAGCGCGTTTGGGTTCGGGCGGGGCTGGGGCTACATGAGAGGTATGCCCGCCGATGATCTGTTTGCGCCCGATGAGCCTGCCGCCCCTGCCCTGCTGAGCCAGCCGCTGGCGGATCGGCTGCGGCCGAAGCGCATGGCAGACATTGTGGGCCAGGACCATTTGCTGGGCGCGGAGGGGAGTTTGTCCAAAATGCTGGCGCGGGGATCGCTGGCGTCTTTGATTCTGTGGGGGCCGCCGGGGGTGGGGAAGACGACCATTGCGCGGCTGCTGGCGGCCGAGGCAAAACTGCATTTTACGCAGATTTCGGCGGTTTTTTCGGGCGTCGCGGATTTGAAGAAGGTCTTCGAGGACGCCGCCAAACTGAAGCGCGCGGGCAAGGCCACGCTGCTCTTTGTGGACGAAATCCATCGGTTCAACCGGGCGCAGCAGGATGCATTCTTGCCGGTGGTGGAGGCGGGGACCGTGGTGCTGGTGGGGGCGACCACCGAAAATCCATCATTCGCGCTGAATGGGGCGCTACTCTCGCGCTGCCAGGTGTTTGTGCTGCGGCGGCTGGATGATGCGGCGATGGAGGATATCCTGGTCCGGGCCGAAACCGAGACCGGACAAAAATTGCCGGTGACCGCGGCAGGGCGGGCCACGCTGCGGGCGATGGCGGATGGCGATGGCCGGGCGCTGCTCAATTTGGCAGAGCAACTGTTTGCGCTGCCAAAGAACGAAAACCTGGGGCCGGATGAGTTGGCCAATCTACTGGCCAGGCGGGCCGCGCTCTACGACAAGGATCGCGAAGAACACTACAATCTGATCTCCGCCCTGCATAAATCCATGCGCGGCTCGGACGCGGATGCGGCGCTGTATTGGCTGGCCAGAATGTTCGCCGGCGGCGAGGACCCGCGCTATATCGCGCGGCGCGTGGCGCGGTTCGCCAGCGAGGATGTCGGGCTGGCGGACCCGCAAGCGTTGCGCCAGGCGTTGGATGCCTGGGAGGCGTATGAACGGTTGGGCTCGCCGGAAGGGGAAATCTGTATCGCGCAGGCGGTGGTCTATCTGGCGACGGCGCCGAAATCGAACGCCGTCTATAAGGCGCTGGGAGCGGCCAACCGGGCGGCGAAGGAAACCGGCAGCAAGATGCCGCCGGCGCATATCCTCAACGCGCCGACCAAAATGATGAAAAACCTGGGCTATGGCGCCGGCTACGAATACGACCACGAAACCGAGCACGGCTTTTCCGGCCAAAACTATTTTCCCGAAGGCATGGGACGCCCGGATTTTTACCGGCCGGTCGAGCGCGGGTTTGAACGCGAGATCGGCAAGCGCCTCGCCTATTGGGCGAAATTGCGCGATGAGGGCGCATGATCCAGGAAATTTTGGCGGGTGAGGCGGACTCTGAGAGCCGGCTGGACCGGTTTTTGCGCAAAAACGTGCCGGGGCTGACGCAGGCGATGATCCAGAAACTGCTGCGCACCGGCGCCATCCGCGTGGACGGCAAGCGCGCGGAGGCCAACACGCGCCTGGCTGCGGGCGCGCTGGTCAAAGTGCCAAACATCACGCCGCCGGCCAAAATGCCGAAGCAGCGGCACGTGGTGGCGTTGGATGAGGGCCAAATTCGCGATTTGCAGGCGCTGATCCTCTACAAGGACGACTCGGTTCTGGTGCTGAACAAACCGGCGGGGCTGGCGAGCCAGGGCGGCAAAGGCATCGCGGTGCATCTGGACGGCATGCTGGATGCGCTGCGCTATGACGGCGACGAACGGCCAAAACTGGTGCATCGGCTGGACCGCGATACCTCCGGCATATTGCTGCTGGCGCGCACCACCAAGGCCGCGCGCACGCTGGCCGCCGGCTTCCGCGGCCGCGACGTGGAAAAAATCTACTGGGCGCTGCTGTGGGGCGTGCCGCCGGTGTTGGAAGGCCGGATCGACCTGCCCCTCGTCCGCGTGGATGGCGAAGGCTCATCACGCGCCGAGCCGGCGGAAAAGGGCGACAAGGACGCCGATAAGGCGCTGACCGCCTACAAAATCATCGACTACGCCGGCAAAAAATTCGCCTGGGCGGAAATGCAGCCGCTGACCGGCCGCATGCACCAATTGCGCGCGCACGCGCTGGCGCTCGGCACGCCGATCGTGGGCGACGCAGCCTACGGCGCCGCCTTCGCCGAAGGTTTTTCTCCGCAACTGCACCTGCACGCCAGACGGCTGACCATACCGCACCCCGACGGTGGCACGCTGAGCGTGGAAGCGCCGCTACCGGCGCATATGAAACAGGCGTTTGGGCATCTTGGATTTGCAAACCCTGAAGCAGCGAAGCCTAAGAGAATAGAAAGAAAGTAAGCAGCGCTTTTTTAAAAAAAAGCGCGCAAAAAATTTTGCTACGGCGGGAGTTTGGGCCGGGAGTGCCTGTAATCGCCACCGCAGGGGGCGATTACAGGCACTCCCGTCGCCAGCGCCCGCAGTTCGTAAAAGTTTTTTGCGCGCTTTTTTTCAAAAAAGCGCTTCTTTTCTACCACCCTTCTTCAGACCATGTTCTATCTCATGCGGCGGCTTAAATTTTTGCTGGGATTTTGCTGCATCGGGGTTTTGCTGCAGGGCGATGGGCGGGCGGCTGATCCGGTGGCTTATACCGTCGCGTTTCAGCCGAGTGGCGATCCGGCGCTCGATGGGTTGTTGCGGCAGACGGCGTCGCTGGTGGCGCTGCGGACCAAAATTCCGGCCTCGCCGTTTGGGTTGATCGGGCGGGCGAGGGCGGATGAGGCGCAATTTCTGATCGTGCTGCATAGTTTGGGGTATGATGCGGGCAGCGTGAATGTGACGATTGCCGGACGGGCGCTGGATGACACGGGGCTGCTGGATTTTTTGGATCGGCTGCCGGCCGGGGAAAAAGTTGTGGTGACGGTGGCGCCGGATAAGGGGGCGGTGTTTCATGTGGGGGTGGTGTCGTTTCCCGGGCTGCCGGGGGATGTGACGCCGCCGGCGGCGCCGCGGGCGGGGGATGTGGCGCGGGCGGCGCCGATTTTGGCCGCCGGGCCGGTGCTGGTGACGGCGCTGCATAATGCGGGGTTTGCGTTCGCGCGGGTGGCGGCGCCGGTGGCGATCGCGGATGCCTCCAATGACACGCTGGACGTGACCTATACGGTGACGCCTGGGCCGCGGGTGGCGATCGGGCGTGTGGCGTTTGCCGGTTTGCATTGGGCGGATGCGGACTGGCTGCGCCGGCATATCGGGCTGCAGCCGGGTCAGCGATTTTCCGACAAGGCGGTTTACGCCGCGCGGGATTCGCTGCTGAGCACCGGCGTGTTTTCGTCGGTGACGCCGGAGCCGTTGGATGTGATGAGCGGCGGCAAAATTCCCGTGCTGTTCCGGGTGACGGAGCAGAAGCTGCACGCGGTGACATTGGGTGGGTCCTATGCCACCGATCTGGGGTTTACGATTTCCGCCTCCTGGGAAGACCGGGACGTGTTTGGCCACGCCGAGACGCTGACATTTACCGCGGCGGCGAATGGGCTGGGGGGCACCGGGACGACGTCACCGGGCTATGATCTCAAGGGCGTTTTCATAAAGCCGGATTATGATGTGGTCGGGCAAAGTGCCACATTGTCGCTGGAGGGCTTGAAGCAGTCGGTGACCGCGTATGACCGCACGGCACTGCTGGCGGAGGGGCTGCTCGCCCGGCCGATCAACGGCAGGCTGACGTTTTCCTATGGGCTGGGTTTTGTGGAGGAGAGCATCGACCAGGAGGGTGTTTCACGGGCGTACGCGCTGGCGCAAGTGCCGCTGACGCTGAGTTATGATTCGGCCGATAGCGCGCTGGAGCCCAGCAAGGGCGTGAATGCCAGCGCGACGCTGACGCCGACCGCACCGTTGCAGGGCGGCGCGTTTTTCCTGATCGCGCAGGCCTATGCGGCGAGCTATATCGCGCTGGAGCGCGATGCGTCCGGCGTGCTGGCGCTTCGCGGCCAGCTTGGCAGCATTCTGGGGGCTTCGCAGTTTCAGGTGCCGGCGGATCAGCGGTTTTATGCCGGCGGCACCAGTACAGTGCGAGGCTACACGTATCAGACGGTGGGGCCGCTGTTTGCCGACGACATTCCGCAGGGCGGGCTGGCGCTCGACGCGGCGACGATCGAATTGCGGCAGCATATTACGAAAAGCATCGGCATCGTGCCGTTTGTGGATGCCGGCCAGGTGAGCCAGAACAGCGCGCCGTTTGAGGGCCATGTGAGCGTGGGGGCGGGACTGGGGCTGCGGTATTATACCGGGATCGGGCCGATCCGCGCGGACTTCGCGCTGCCGCTCAAGCGCACGGCGGGCAGCGGGGCGTTTGCGCTGTATATCGGCCTGGGCGAGGCGTTTTGAGACGCTTGTTCCGGCTGCCGGCGGTTTTGATGTTTTTGCTGGTGGCGGCGGTGGCTGGGGTTTGGGTGGGGCTGAACACGGGGTACGGGCGCGGGCTGGCGGTTGCGGAAATCAACCAGCTGGCGGGGCCGCAGATACAGGTCGCGGGATTCTCCGGCCATTTTCCGGCGGATATCAAACTGCTTCACATGACGGTCTCGGATTCGCAAGGCGTTTACGCCAGCGGAGACAATCTGCAGCTGCGCTGGCGGCCGGAAGACCTGTTGTCGCGGCGCGTGGCGGTGACTGACCTGACGGCGGGGGCCATAACGGTATTGCGGGCGCCGGTGGCGGCTTCAAAGGACGGCGGCGGAAGCAGCATGCCGGCGTTGCAACTGGATGTGGCGCATTTTGCGGTGGGCGCGCTGCATGTCGGCGCGGCGCTGGCCGGGCAGGATCTGACGCTGGCGGTGGACGGGCATCTGCACCTCAACAATCTGCTCCGCGGCGATGTGGCGCTGGACGCGGTGGCGGCGGATGGGCGCGGGATTTATCAGGTGGATGCGCTGATTGATCCCGAATTGGTCAACATGAACGTGAAAATCGACGAGCCGCCGGATGGCCTGATCGGGCATTTTGCCGGGCCGGACGTTAATCAGCCGCTGCATGTGGCGATGACGCTGGCCGGACCGCGGGACGACGCGAAACTGGATTTTGCGGCGCAACTCGGCGCGGCGGTGCTGGACGGGGCGGGTTTCCTGGGGCTGGACCCACAGGCGCCGCGGGCCGATGTGGTGCTGACGGTGCCGTCCCTGGCGGGGACGGCGGCATTTACGGGCCAAAAACTCGGCGGTCTCTTGCGCTTGCATGTGGTGGCGGCGGACCAGAAAACTGCCGCCACCATCTCCGTGGATGGCGATGTGGATCTGACGGCGGCGCCGGCGCCCGCGTTGGGGCTGGTGGGGCCGGCGGGGAAAATTTCGGCGGTTGTGACGCTGGCGCACAACCAGGTTGCCGTGAATGCGCTGAATGTTTCGGGCGCCGGATTCGCGCTGGCGGCGCACGGCGTGGTGACGCGCCAGGGCGCCAGCCTGGCTACGCAGGTTTCGGTGAAAAACGTCGCCTTGCTCTCGCCCGGCATCGCGGGGCCGGTGAGTGTCGATGGCCATATCGCCGGCTCTGCCGGTGACTTTGCGGTGGACGCGCGGGTGACCGGGGATATTTCGAGGGCGCGCATTCCCTCAGGGCCGTTTGCGCTGCTGGTGCATGTCGAGCATCTGCCGGCGGCGCCGCAGGGCACCGTGACCGGCAGCGGCGCGCTGGAAAACGATCCGATCAAGCTGGACGCCGCGTTTGCGAAGCGTGCGGATGGCACCCTCACCGCCGAGCTTCGCCAGTCAAGCTGGCGCTCCCTGAGCGCCTCGGGCAATGTTTCGATCCGGCCCGGCGCCCCGTTGCCCTTTGGCGACGCCAAATTTTCGGTGGGCAACCTGGCGGATCTGGCGGCGTTCCTGCCTGAAAAAATCTCCGGCGGCCTGGACGGTGATTTTTCGCATCAGGATGCGCGGAACTTCGCGCTGGACGTGACGGCCAAAAACCTGGTGGCGGCGCCGCAGCTCGGGGCGATCAATGGACAGTTCAGCGCAAGCGGGCCGGAAACCGCGCTTTCGGTGAAACTGCAAGGCAGCGCCGCCAGGATTTTCAACGCCCCGGCGCGGGTCGCGCTTGCCGGTGTGGTGAATGCGCAAACGCGGGCGGGAACAATATCCAGCCTCTCCGCGTCCTGGCGGAGCCTGAACGCAAAGCTGCTCGGCCCCGCCAGCGTGGCGAGCGAACCGGGATTTTCCGTCCGGCACGCCGCACTGGCGGTGAACGGCGGCACCATCGCTTTCGACGGCATTTTAACCCCGCGCCTGAATTTTTCGCTAAAGGCGCACGACCTGCCCGCCAGCCTCGCCGCCCTGGCGGCGCCGGTCAAAGCCGGCGGCCTCATCAGCGCCACCGCGACGCTCTCCGGGACGCCCACGAATCTGGCCGGCAGGGTGACGGTGAGCGCGCAAAATGTAAGATTTTTCCAGGGCCTCGCCGAATCGCTGCCGCCCGCCGATTTTTTGTCCACCATGCAGCTTGCGGGCAAAACCGCGAACCTCACTGCCACGCTCAGCCTCGGCCAAAATGTCAATCTGACCGCCGATGGTCTGGTGCCGCTGAACCAAACCGGCGCGCTCGCCCTGCACCTCACCGGCACCACCGATCTGCGGCTGCTCGACCCGGTCACCGCCGCGCAGGGCGAGACGCTGCGGGGCACGGTCACGCCCGATGTCACGATTGCGGGCACGCCGGCCGCGCCGGCCTTCAACGGCACGGTCACGCTGGCCGGCGGCTCGGTGCAGGATGCTTCGTCCGGCCTCAGCCTGACGCGGATCACGGGTCGCCTGACCGCCGCCGGGCGGCTGGTGAGCTTGCGGAATTTCCAGGCCACCGCCGGTTCCGGCACCATGTCCGGCCACGGCACCATCGATTTTTCGCAACCCGGCTGGCCGATCGACCTGGCGTTGAGCGCCGACAACGCGACGCCGGTTGCCTCCGACCTCGCGACCGAATCGGCCAACGCCGCGCTCACGCTGAAAGGTGACGCCCGCGGCGCGATGGCGCTGGCCGGCGCAATCGACCTGCTGCGGGCCAACATCAACATCCCCAAATCGCTGCCGCCGGACGTGGCGGACCTGCCGATCCTGAACCAGGGCGAAAAGCCGCCGCCGCCGCCACCGCCGCCGCCCGATATCGCGCTTGACCTGACGATACGCGCCAAAAACCAGATTTTCATCCGCGGCGATGGGCTGTTCGCCGAACTCGGCGGGCAGGTGCACCTGGCCGGCACCGTCAAAAATCCGGATCCGGAGGGCGGGTTCACGCTGATCCGCGGCAGTTACGCGCTGCCCGGCAAAACCCTGGAATTCACCCAAGGCACGGTGAACTTCACCGGCGATGGTTTTGTACCGGCGCTGGACCTGGAGGCCAGCACCACCACCGCCAGCAACACCACCGCCACGCTCATCGTCGGCGGCACCGCGGAAATGCCGACCATCACGCTCACCGCCTCGCCGCCGCTGCCCTCCGACGAAGTGCTCTCCGAACTTTTATTCGGCGAGGCCACGACCAGCCTGTCGCCGTTTCAGGCAGCCTCGCTGGCGGCCGCGCTGGCGTCGCTCACCGGCGTCGGCGGCAGCGCTGTCTCCGACCCGCTGGGCGGCGTGCGCGGCGCGCTAGGGCTCGACGAGCTCTCGCTCGGCGGCAACGGCGCCGGCGCGCCGACGGTGAACGCCGGCCGCTACGTCGCCCCCGGCGTGTATGTCGGGGCGCAGCAGTCAACCACGGGTCAAGGCACACAGGCGACCGTACAAATTAATCTTTTGAAGGGCCTGCAGCTGCAAACCTCCGCCGGAACCGCCTCCGCCGGCGCTGGAAATACTAGTAGTTTAGGTCTCACGTACCAGTTTAACTATTGATTGTGGCCTCGAACGTGCTATATTAAATAAATGGTAATTTTCAATTAACTTTCGCACTCGACAAGGATCAAACCCGTGAACATGTCGACCTTGCCTTACGCGTATATGGACCCGATCACCTACCTGCCCAACCGGCAGAATTTTATCGATGTCTTTGCCTCGGGTGGGTTCTCTGATTGCACGCTGATCATGGTCACGCTGGCGGAAGCCACGCATTATACCCATATCCAGCGCGCCCTGGGGCACGAATATGGTGACAATTTCGTCCGCGCCGGGGCGGCGCGGATCAGGGCGGTCCTGCCTTCCGACATTCAGCTGTTCCACACCAGCATGCTGGGCTTCGCGGCGATGGTGCCGGGCGACGCCACGGCGATGGCGGTGCGGCTGATCGCCGCGCTGGATGCGCCGCTGGACTGCGGCGGCATCCCGATTTCAACCCGAGTCGGCGTCGGCCTGGCGCCATGCCGGGACGCCTATGGCTCCGACCTGCTGCGCGCCGCCCTGGCGGCGGCGCAGGACAGCCGCGCCAGCGGCCCCGGCTACGCGTATTACGACAGCCGCTCCGACGAGAAAAACCGCCGCGGGTTTTTGCTGGTGACGCAGCTGGCGGAGGCGCTGCGCGCGGCCAACCAGCTCAGCCTGGATTTTCAACCAAAGTACAAAATCGCCAACCGCCGCGCGATCGGCGTGGAGGCGCTGCTGCGCTGGAACCATCCGCATCTGGGCCCGATCTCGCCGGCGGAATTCATTCCGCTGGTCGAAGCCACCGCGCTGATCAACCCGCTGACCGACTGGGTGCTGGATAACGCGCTCGGGCAGCTCGCCGAATGGCATGAGCGGAACTACTACTTTACCGTGGCCATCAACGTCTCCCCCGAAAACATGATCCGCACGGATTTTGCCGCCAAAATGGCGCGCGTGATCGACCGGCACCGCGTCGATCCGAGCTTCATCGAAATCGAGTTTTCGGAACACCCGGTGATGTCGCATAGCACCGCCATCGGCAAGGAATTGCAAAATGTCCGCGAGCTGGGCGTGCACGTCTCGCTGGATGATTTCGGTACCGGCTTCTACAACATGAACTACCTCACCAACCGCTCGGTCGATATCGTCAAAATCAACCGTGCCATGCTGGCCAGCATCGAAACCAACGACCGCACCGCCATGCTGGTGCGCACCATGATCACCATGGCGCACCGCCTGGGCTACCGCGTGCTGGCGGACGGCATCGAAAACGCCTCCACCTACCAGTTGCTGAAAGAATGGGCCTGCGACGAAGGTCAGGGTTACTTCCTCAGCCGTGTAATGACCAAAGCCGAGTTCACCGCCTGGATGCCCCTGAACCAGCCGACCCGGCAACTTGAGACGGCTGGATAAGAAAGCAGCGCTTTTTTAAAAAAAAGCGCGCAAAAAATTTTGCTCCTGGGGGCGGTGATGGGGGAGTGCCTGTAAGCCCCATTNNAATGGGGCTTACAGGCACTCCCCTCTCACCGCCCCCAGGAGCAAAATTTTTTTGGGTACTTTTTTTTTAAAAAAAGTACCTGCTTCCTTACCTCCTTTCCCGCGTCGCCGAGAACGTGATTTCAGGAAAATTGTCCTTCATGCGGTTCAGTTCCCAGGTGTTGCGCACCAGATAGACGGGGGCGCCTTCGCGGTCTTCGCTCATGGCGCTGCGGTTTTGCTCGATGAAGGTCTTTAGCCGCGCCAGGTCTTCGGAAAAAATCCACCGGGCGGTCTCGTAGGGGGCGGGCTCGAAGGCGACGGGGACGGAATATTCCTGTTCGATGCGGCTGGCGAGGACGTCGAGCTGCAGCATGCCGACGACGCCGACGATCCAGTCGGCGCCAGTGGCGGGGCGGAAAACCTGGGTCACGCCTTCTTCGGCCAGGTCTTCGAGGGCTTTGCGCATTTGTTTGGCGCGCATCGGGTCGGCCAGGCGGACGCGGCGCAGGATTTCGGGGGCGAAGTCCGGGATGCCGGTGAAGCGCAGCGGCTCACCCTCCGTTAGTGTGTCGCCGACGCGCAGGGTGCCGTGATTGGGGATGCCGATGATGTCGCCGGGAAAGGCTTCCTCGGCGAGCGAGCGGTCCTGCGCGAAGAAGAAGATCGGGGCCTGGATGGCCATGGATTTTTTGGTGCGCGAGTGGATCAGTTTCATGCCGCGGGTGAATTTGCCGGAGCAGATGCGCGTGAAGGCGATGCGGTCGCGGTGTTGCGGGTCCATGTTGGCCTGGACCTTGAAGACGAAGCCGGTGACGGGGGATTCGTCCGGTTCCACAACGCGGGATTCGGCGGCGCGGGGCTGCGGCGCCGGCGCATTGGCGACCAGGCCTTCCAACAATTCGCGCACGGAATAGTCCTTTAGCGCCGAGCCGAAATAAACCGGTGTTAGATGGCCTTCCGAGAAGGATTGTTGGTCAAATTCCGGAAAGGCGGCGTGGATGAGTTCGAGGTCTTCGTCGAGCTGGTTTTTCTGGTCGGCGGGGATGTTGAATTTTTGTTCGGTCTTCGTATCGCCAGGCTTGACGGCGGAAACCAGTCGGTTTCGGCGTACGTCGTAGCACCCGCGGAACAGTCCGCCCATGCCGATCGGCCAGACCATCGGGCAAATATCCAGGGCCAGCGTGGACGCGATCTCATCGAGCAATTCGAACGGGTTCTGGCCTTCGCGGTCCACCTTATTGATGAAAGTGGTGATCGGGATGTTGCGCAGCCGGCAGACCTCGAAGAGTTTTTTGGTCTGCAGCTCGATGCCTTTCGCGGCGTCGATGACCATCACCGCGCTGTCGACCGCGGTGAGGGTGCGGTAGGTGTCTTCCGAAAAATCCTCGTGGCCTGGCGTGTCGAGCAGGTTGAAGACGGCGCCGCCGAATTCGAAGGTCATGACCGACGAGGTGACGGAAATGCCGCGCTGGCGCTCGATCTTCATCCAGTCGGAGCGGGTCTGCCGGCGGTCCTGCCGTGCCTTGACCATCCCGGCCTCCCGAATCGCGCCGCCGAACAGCAGCAGTTTTTCCGTCAGCGTGGTCTTGCCCGCGTCCGGGTGCGAGATGATGGCAAAGGTGCGCCGCGGCGGTACGTCGATGGCGGCATGGGTGAGGGTGACGGACTGGTCCATCGGGACTGCCTAGCAATTAAGCCGCGTCAGGGAAAGCAGCGAAGGCCGTCTATGCGACAACCGTCTCCGTATGAAACACGCGCGGGGCGCCGGCAAAGCAGTCGCCGACGGCGCCGCGCCAGATCTGGAAATCCGGCGAGCCGCGCATGTCCATATGGTGCTGCACGCTGTCCCATTTGACCAGCAGGACGAAGAGGTGGGGGTGCTCGATGGCGTGGTGCAGTTCCAGACCGTGGCAGCCCGGCGCGCGGGCGAAGACCGGCTTGCAGGATTCCACGCCATCGCGGAATTTCTGTTCCGTGCCGGGTTTGACTTCGATTTCGGCGAATTCGGTGATCATGGGGTGACTCCTATGGGGCCGTGGAAAGAAAGCAAGCAGCGCTTTTTGAAAAAAGCGCGCAAAAACTTTTGGTTCGCTTCGCCGTGGGTGGGGGCCGCAAGCGGCCCCCACCCACCGCGAAGCGGGCCAAAGGTTTTTTGGTTACTATTTTTCAAAAAAGTAACTGCGTTCTTTACGCTTCTACCGTCTTGTACTTCTGCTCCCCCAGCCCCTGCACACCCACCTTCAGCACCTGCCCGGGTTTTAAAAAGATCGGCTCAGGCTTGATGCCCAACCCGACGCCGGGGGGGGTGCCGGTGGCGATGATGTCGCCGGGGTGCAGCACGAAAAACTGGCTGACATAACTGACCAGGTGTTTTACGCCATACACCATCGTGCTGGTGTTGCCGTGCTGCATCCGTTTGCCGTCCACGAACGTCCACAGGTCCAGGTTCTGCGGGTCGGGGACTTCGTCCTTGGTTACCAGATACGGACCGACCGGCCCAAACGTCTCGCAGCCTTTGCCCTTATCCCAGGTGCCGGCGCGCTCGCTCTGGTATTCGCGCTCGCTCACGTCGTTCACGGTGCAATAGCCGGCGACATAATCCATCGCCTCGGCCTCGCTCACATAGGACGCGCGGGTGCCGATGACGACGCCGAGTTCAACCTCCCAATCGGTTTTTTTCGAGCCGCGAGGGATTTTGATGTCGTCATACGGGCCGGAAAATGCCGACAGCGATTTGAGGAACAGAATCGGCTCCTTCGGTATCTTGCCGCCGGTCTCGGCGGCGTGGTCGGCGTAATTCAGGCCGACGCACACGAAATTCAGCGGCCGGCGGATCGGCGGGCCGATGCGCCGCTCGGTCTTCAGGATCGGCAGCGTCGCCGGGTCAAACTTTTGCAACTGCGCCAGCCAATCGGGGCTCAGCTCATCGCCGGTCACGCCGACCAGCGCGTCCGCCAGATTGCGGATGCCGCCTTCGGCATCCAACACCCCCCATTGTTCCTCACCCACATCGCCAAAGCGCAAAAGTTTCATGGGAAAAATCCTTAGCTGTTTGTCACGCGCAATTCGCTCAGGGCAGGGTGGCGGCAACCGGCCATGTCAAACGCCGGCAATCTGATTACAAATGCAAGTCGTCAGGAGAGTTTCAAGCATAATGCCTCTTTTCGCCGTTCACGCGCTCGACAAGCCGGGCGCCCTGCCCATGCGGCTCGAACACTACGCGGCGCACCGCGCCTTCGTCGAGTCGGATCATCTGCTCGGCGTGCGGGTGATCCTGTCCGGCCCGCTGCAGACCGCGGATGGTGACAACATGATCGGCTCGCTGTTTTTGATCGAGGCCGAAAGCCAGGAGCAAGTGGAGGCGTTCGCGCGGACCGACCCGTTTATGCTCGCCGGCGTCTGGGGCCAGGTGAGCATAACCCGCTTCCTGCGCCGCAAAGGCTAGGGGCTGTCTCAAAAGTTATTCCGGCGGCCATCCGGCGCACATTTTCGCGCTCGTGGCGCGCATAAAAAAAGCGCGCATAAAAAAAGCCGGCCTTTGCGGCCGGCTTTCACCATAAGGTGAATATTTTAGAAGCTCCCTAAACTTGGCGGCTGTCCAGAAAGATTGCTCCGAAACGAAACAATCGGTCCTGGCCACGCGCCAACCTTGGCGGAAAAAAGGCAATCTTGCAAGTGTCTGGCTGGAAGTATTCAAGCCTGAATTAATGAAATAAGCGAAAGTTGTTAAGAAAATTTTGTAATGTTTCATTATTACGCCAGTTTTCGTATCTTTATGTTGTCACGTTAGCAAATTTTGGATCGCGGCAGCCAGGCTGCGCACCTCCTCGGCGGCGATGGTGGTGGGGCCGGCTTCCGTCACGCCCAGGCCCTCGGCGAAGGCGTTGGCGTAGCCGGCGCGGTTGGCCAGCGCGGTTTCAAGTAGCCGGATGCGGCGGGCGGCGATTTCGGCCTCCAGCCGTTTGCGCAATTTGGAGGAAGCGGGGGCGCGGTTGAATACCAGGGCGACTTTGCGCTTTTCCTCGGCCGCCATCTTGAGGGTCCCTTCGGCGGCCCACAGGTCCGGCGGCGACGGATTGAGCGGGATGAGCACCAGGTGCGAGGCGCGGATGGCGCGGCGATTGTCGGTATCGATGACGGGCGGCGTGTCGATGAGCACGATGTCATGCGCGGCGGCGAGCTTTTCGAGCTCGGTCGTCAGGCGCCAGCCGGCGGTATTGGCGGCGGTGATTTTGTGACCCGCCTTGGCGGCTGTCGAGCGCAATTTCGCCCAAATGGTCAGGCTGGCCTGGGGGTCGATGTCCAGAACCGCGACGGATGCGGTTTCGGCGAAGGCGACGGCGAGTTGCGAGGCCAGCATGGTTTTGCCGGCGCCACCCTTTTGCTGCGCGACGGCGATGATTTTGCCCATCTGGAAAACTCCTGCTTTGGCGTCAGCGTAGCGCCATATAGGATTGATTCGCGAAGGGATTTCTATGGAAGAACTTTTGACGCCGCAAGAAATGGCACGGGTGGACGCGCTGGCCGGTAAAGAGGCGGCGCTGGTGGCGGCGGCCGGGCGCGCGGTGGCGCGTGCGGTGATGCGCCGTTATGCGCCGTGCCGGGTGGTGGTGCTGGCGGGGCCCGGGAATAATGGCGCCGATGGCCGCGTGGCGGGGCGGTTTTTGGCGCAGGCTGGTTGGCCGGTAAAAATTCTGGCCGTGACGGAGGCGACGGTGACCGAGGTCGCGCGGGCGGACCTGGTTATCGACGCGGTGTTTGGCGCCGGGCTTTCACGCAATATCGGGCCGGACGTGGCGGCCCTGCTGGCGGCGGCGAACCGGATCGTGGCGATTGACGCGCCGAGCGGAGTGGATGGCGCAACCGGCCAGGTGCGCGGGTTTGCGGCCCAAGCGGAGCTGACTGTGACGTTTTTCCGGCGCAAGCCGGGGCACCTGCTGTATCCGGGGCGCGGGCTATGCGGCGAGACCGTACTGGCGCAGATCGGCATCTTGGCACCGGTGCTGGACGCGGTGGCGCCACGGACATGGCGCAACGAACCGTGGCTGTGGACGCTGCCGCGGCGGCCGGCGACCGGGCATAAATATACCGGCGGGGATGTGACGGTGCTTTCGGGCACGATGCCGGGTGCGGCCAGGCTGGCCTGCGCGGCGGCGCGCCGGGCGGGGGCGGGCATGGTGACGCTGCTCGCCGATCAGCCGATGTTTCTGCCGGAAGCCGGGCTGATCGTACGGCACGATCCGCTGGAGACAATGCTGCAAGATCAACGCCGAAACGTGTGGGTCTGCGGGCCGGGTTTAGGTGTTTCCCGCGCCGGCGCGGCTTTGGCGGCGCTGATCGGGGCGGGGAGAAAAATCGTGGCGGATGCGGACGCGCTGACGGCCTGCGCCGGGGCGCCGGAAACATTGCGCGGCGTCGCCGTCATCACGCCGCATGCGGCGGAGTTTTCCCGCGTGTTTGGGCCGATCGGTGATGACAAGCTGACGGCGGCGCGGCGTGCGGCGGCTGCCTGCGGCGCCGTCGTCGTATTGAAGGGCGCCGACACAGTGATTGCGTCGCCGGATGGCCGCGCGGCGATCAACGACAACGCCCCGCCCTGGCTGGCGACCGGCGGCACCGGCGATGTGCTGGCGGGCATGATCGCGGCCCTGCTGGCGCGCCAGATGCCGGCCTTCGAGGCAGCCTGCGCGGGCGTGTGGGTGCACGGCGAAGCGGCATTTTTAGCCGGGGAAGGCATGGTGGCGGAGGATTTGCCCGTTCGGGTAGCCGAAGTGCTGGCGAGGCCTTTGGAAAAGAACGCTTCTCCGAAAGCCTGATTTCCGGTAAGGTTACCGGAAATGTGGAGTTAAGATGCCAAAATCGACGGTTGCCGCGCATCGCGCCCGCCAGAGCCGGCGCGGATTTGTGAGAGTGGAAGTCACGGTCCATCGGGACGATGCGCCGTTGGTGCGCGGCGTCGCATCGGCGCTGTCCGACCCGGCGCGGCGGGAAGACGCACGCCGGCTGCTGGCGCCGCAATTTGCCGGCGCGCCGAAGCTCAGCCTGAAGGAATTGCTGGCAGCCGCGCCGCTGGAGGGCATTGACATTGAACGGGACCGGGGGTTTGGCCGTGATGTGGAATTTTGAGCTTTCTAATCGACACCAATGTCATCTCGGAGGTGCGCAAAGGTGAGCGCTGCGATCCGCGCGTGGCGGCTTGGTATGGCACCGTGCCGGACGACGAAGTGTTTTTAAGCGCGCTGGTGCTGGGGGAGTTGCGCAAGGGCGTTGAGCTGTCACGGACCAAGGATGTGGCAAAGGCGATCGCGCTGGAGAACTGGCTGAACCTTGTGGAAGCCCAGTTTGCCGGGCGCGTGCTGGGGGTGGACCGGGCGGTCGCGGACCGTTGGGGAAGGATGAGCGCGCTGCGGCCGGTGCCGGTCATCGACGGGCTGCTGGCGGCGACCGCCATGGTTCATGGTTTTACCTTGGCAACGCGCAATGAACGGGACGTCGCGGGACTGGGCGCGGCGGTGGTTAATCCGTTTCGGTTTGGTCTCGCGGCTGACCCGCCGTAGCGGCGTTGAATTCGGGGTAAAGCATACGCGTGGGATAATCCGTGACGATGCCGTCCACCAGCGGCGCCAGGCGTTGGAAATCGGCCTGGCTGTTCACCGTCCAGGCCAGAACCTGAAGACCTAGGGAATGCGCCTCCGCGATGGCGGCAGCAGTCAGCGTGCCCTGAAAGGCTGACCAGGTTTTGGCGCCGGTGCCGGCGACGGCTTCAGGGGTGGTGGCGGTGGAAAGGCCCCTGCCCCACCAGATCTCACGGGCGGCTTCGGTTTCCGGGGCGGTGAGCGCGATGCGGCGGAGGGTTTTCGACTGGCGGGCGGTTTCGCGCAAAACTTCCCAGTCGAAGGCCTTGAGGGCGATGTTCGCGAGGTTTGTTTTGGCGTCGTGCAGGGTCTGCAGGACACGGGCGACCAGTAGGGCTGGCGGGTGGGATTTTTCGGGCGTGGGTGGGTAGGTTTTGATTTCGAGCAGCCAGATTTGCTCCGGCAGCGCCGTCAGGGATTGGGCGAGGGAAGGGATGTTGGGGAGGGCGGCGAAAGGCAGGTCGCGGATCAGGCGGCCGTCGGGGAGCGTGGGGTCGTGGTGCATGACAGGGACGAGATCGGCGGTCATGGCGATGTCGGTTTCGATGGGGATTCCCAATCGCGCGGCGTGGCGGAAGGCTTCGAGCGTGTTTTCGGGTTTTTCGCCGCGGGCGCCGCGGTGGCCGATGATGAGGACCATCAAAGTAAGACGCGCTTTTTGAAAAAAGC
>PLFB01000061.1 GCA_003137135.1 Acetobacteraceae bacterium | reverse complement strand
TTGGTCATGTAAACCTCGCCGCGAATTTCAATTTTGTCCGGCGCATCCTCGGGCAAAGTTTTCGGCAGCGCCTGCAAGGTCAGCAGGTTCTGGGTAACGTCCTCGCCTTCACTGCCATCGCCGCGGGTGGCATCGCGGATGAATTTTTGACCCTCATAGGTCAGCGAGATTGAGAGGCCATCGATTTTTGGNNTCCTCGCCGAGGCGCAGGAAGCGGCGGACGCGGGCGTCGAATTCGACGAAGTCCTCGGGCGCGAAGGCGTTGTCGAGCGAGAGCATCGGCACGGAATGGCGAAGCTTTTTAAAACCCGCCGCGGGCTCGGCGCCAACCGCCTCTAGCACTTGCGCAGCGTCGCCAAATTCCGGGTGCTCGTCCAGCAGGGCGTCGGAGTCGCGCCGAAGCGCATCATATTCGGCGTCGGTTAACACCGGCGCGTCTTTGGTATGATAGGCAGTATTTGCCTCGGCGATTTTAGCCATTAGTTTGTTGAAATCAGTTTTGTCCGTCGGGTTCATTCCTTGCTGGTTCCACAAGCACGCTGATGATTAAACAAAGTTTTTTGGTTCGCGCCGGGCGTTCTTTTCCGGTTTTTTTCAAAAAAGAACTTCTTGTCTTCCTTGCCTTGACGGGGCGCCAAAAACTCTGTTTTTGCGGCGGCAGGCGAGCCTGTAGCTCAGTGGTAGAGCATTCGACTTTTAATCGAATGGCCGTGGGTTCGACCCCCACCGGGCTCACCAATTTCCAGTCGGATTGACGTTGTGGCGCGGCCGGGACGGCCTATGTTCTCTCGGCAACTTTTTTGAGGCGCCGCCGATGACCGAGATACAAGAAGATTTTGCCGCCAAACTGGACCGGCTGGCGGAAATCGCCGTGCGGATTGGCGTGAATGTGCAGGCGGGGCAGGAATTGATCGTGAACGCGCCGGTGGAGGCGGTGGAGTTGATTCGGGGCGTGGCGCGGCATGCCTATCGGGCGGGGGCGAAGGCTGTGTCGGTGAATTTTGGCGACCAGGTGCTGAGCCGGATTGCGGTGGATGAGGGGCGGGATGAGATTTTCGATTACGCGCCGGGCTGGCGGTTTGATGGGGTGGAGCGGGCGCTGAAGGAGGGGGCGGCGGTGCTGAACGTGCTTGGGGCGGACCCGAATTTGATGGCGGGGGCGGATTCGGGGCGGATCGCGCGGGGGCAGAAGGCGCATGCCATCGCGGCGCGGGGGATCCAGGCGCTGACGGGCGGGTTCGCGGTGAGTTGGAGTATCGTGCCGTTCGCGCATCAGGCCTGGGCAAGGGCGGTGTTTCCGGATTTGGACTCTGACACGGCGGTGCGGGCGCTGTGGGACGCGATCTTTGCGGCGACGCGGACGGATGGGGAGGATGCGGTGGGGAATTGGAAGGACCACGCGGCGCGGCTGCATGAGCGGACGGAGATTCTGAATGGCAAGCGGTATGAGGCGCTGCATTTCCGCGGGCCGGGGACGGATTTGAAGGTGGGACTGATCGAGGGGCATGAATGGGCCGGCGGGGCGGTGAATACGACCGCGGGGGTGCGGTGTTTGCCGAATATTCCGACCGAAGAGGTGTTTTGCATGCCGCATCGGGACCGGGTGGAGGGGTTTGTGCGGGCGACCAAGCCGCTGTCCTATGCCGGGGCGCTGATTGAGAGCATTTCCGTGAAGTTCGAGGGGGGACGGATTGTGAACGCGAGTGCCAGTTCAGGAGAGGAGGTTTTCAAGAATCTGATCGCGACCGATGAGGGGGCTTCGCGGCTGGGGGAGGTGGCGCTGGTGCCGCATGCGTCGCCGATTTCGAAGTCCGGGCTGTTGTTTTATAACACGCTGTTTGATGAGAACGCGGCGAGCCATATCGCGGTGGGGCGTGCGCTGGGGATCAACGCGCCGGGCGGGGCGCTGGAGAAGGCGGTTGGGGCAAATGATAGTCTGGTGCATGTGGATTGGATGATTGGGTCGGGGGAGATGGATGTGGATGGGGTGCTTTCCGGCGGCGAGGTCGAGGCGGTGATGCGGGAGGGGGCGTTTGTTTGAAAGGGAGAAAGGAAGAACTTCTTTTTTGAAAAAAAGGCGCCCCGCCTGGGGAAGCAAAAAACTTCTGTTAATTTGGGCCACGGGCGGTGAGATATCTCGGTCTAGATTAATAAGAGTTTTTTTGGTTCCCCGGGCGGGGCGCCTTTTTTTGCAAAAAAAAGAACTTCTTTCTTACTTCTCCTGCGTGGGCCTGAAGAAGATGGATTGCTTCGCTTCGCTTGCAATGACGGGGAGAGGTTCTGGGGTATGACGCGGGATTTTTCCAGTGACAATATTACGGGCGTGGCGCCGGAGATTTTGGCGGCTCTGGCGCGGGCGAACCAGGGGACGGCGCATTCTTATGGGGATGATGAGTGGACGCATCGGCTGACGCGGCTGGCGCAGGATGTGTTTGAGTGCGATCTGGCGATTTATCCGGTGGCGACGGGGACCGCGGCGAATGCGCTGGCGTTGGCGGCGACGACGCCTTCGCATGGCGGGGTTTATTGTCATGAGACGGCGCATATCGAAAAGGATGAATGCGGGGCGCCGGAGTTTTTTACCGGTGGGGCGAAGTTATTGGGACTGCCGGGGGCGGGAGGGAAAGTAACGGTGGCGGGGATCGCGCCGCTGTTCGAGGAGGCGATGGCAAGGGGGATTCATCAGGTGCGGCCTTCGGCGATCAGTATTTCGCAGGCGACGGAGTGGGGCACGGTTTATGCGCGCGAGGAGATCGCGGCGCTGGCGGAGTTTGGGCGGAGCAAGTTGCTGCATTTGCATATGGATGGGGCGCGGTTTGCGAATGCGCTGGTGTACCAGGGGTGCTCGCCGGCGGAGGCGACGTGGCAAGCGGGGGTGGATGTGCTCTCATTCGGGGCGACGAAGAACGGCGCGATGGCGGCCGAGGCGGTGGTGTTTTTTGATCTGGATCTGGCGGCGGAGTTTGAGTATCGGCGCAAGCGGGCGGGGCAGTTGCTTTCAAAAATGCGGTTTTTTTCGGCGCAGCTGGTGGCGTATTTGGAGGATGGGCTGTGGCTGCGTCATGCGGCGCATGCGAATCGGCTGGCGGAACGGTTGGCGGAGGGATTGCTGGCGTTTGGGATTCGACTGACGCAGCCGGTGCAGGCGAACGAGGTGTTTCCGGTGTTTCCGGAGGGGCTGATCGGGGCGCTGTTGGGGGAAGGGTTTGGGTTTTACCGGTGGCCGGCGCCGGAGGGGGCTTTTCATGGGAGCGTGGTGCGGCTGGTGACGGCGTGGAACCAGACGCTGGCGGATGTGGATGGGTTTTTGGCGGCGGTGGGACAAAAATTGCAGGCGGCGGCTTGATACTGCCGAAGACGGTGCAGACGAGCGCGGCGGTGGCGGCGCATTATGATCGGTTGGATGCGTTTTACCGGGATGTGTGGGGGGAGCATGTGCATCATGGGTACTTTCAGACCGGGCGGGAGAGTGTGGAGACGGCGGTTGAGGGACTGATTTTGCTGGTGGCGGGGAAGTTGGGGCTGGTGGCGGGACAGAGGGTGGTGGATATCGGGTGCGGGTATGGGGGAAGCGCGCGGTTTTTGGCGGAGAGGTATGGGGTGGATGTCACGGGGGTGACGATTTCCAAGGCGCAATTGGCGCAGGCGCGGCCGAGGGCGGGGGCCCGGTTTTTGCTGGCGGATTGGCTGGTGAACGGGTTTGCGGATGAAAGTTTTGATCGGGCTTATGCGATTGAGAGTTCCGAGCATATGCCAGATAAGTCGCGGTTTTTTGCCGAGGCGTTTCGGGTGTTGAAGCCAGGGGGAAGGTTGGTTGTATGTGCCTGGCTGGCGGGGGATTCGGCTTCCGCCTGGGAGGTTCGGCATCTTTTGGAGCCGATTTGCCGGGAGGGGCGGCTGCCGGGGATGGGGAATGAGGCGGAATATCGGGGTTTGGGGGAGGCGGCGGGGTTTCGGGTTGTTTCGGTGGACGATATTTCGGCGCAAGTGAGCCGGACGTGGGGGATTTGCGCGCGGCGGTTTTTGGGGAAGTTGTTCACGGATTCAAGGTATATTCGGATGCTGCTGGATGGGAGCCAGGCGGACCGGGTGTTTGCGGTGACGGTGTTTCGGCTGATGGCGGCGTATCGGACGGGGGCGATGCGGTATGGGGTGTTGGTTTATGAGAAGGCGGTGTGACGCAGCTGGTTAGTGAAGGAAGAGTTTGGCGAAGATGGCCACCTGGAATGCGAGCACAAAGCCCATCATCCATTTCATCATCGCCATATCGCTCTTGAGTGCCGCCACGTCCTTATCCCGTTCATTTAGTGCCGCTGCTGCTTTCGCCGCCTTGTCCTCAGCGACTCCGATGGACCGGAAGGCGTCGAAGACCTCGCTCTGCATGGTGCTCGTATGACTATATAGGCTTGGAATGGTCTAAAATTCAATAAAATCATGGTTGGGGCTGAGACTGTCCGCTATTTCAAGCCGCTGAGGGTCAGTTGGGCGATGAAGCCGGAGCGGGTTTCGTTATTGGCTCTGGCCAGGGCGTCCAGGCGGTGGAGGACGCGGCGGGGGAGGGTGATGTTAATGCGGTCTGATTTGTCATCCAGGACCGCGGGGTCGATGTGGATGATGCCGAAGGCCCAGCCATTGTAGGCGGGGTTGGCGCGGATCGATTCCAGGGAGGATGGACGGGGGATGGGGTCGCCTGAGTCGAGGGCGGTGTCGATCCAGGCGGCGGCGGCCTCTTCGGCGGCGGCGACAGCTTCGTCGAGGGTGTCGCCGGCGGAGAAGCAGCCGGGTAGGTCTGGGACCGCGACGCCATAGGAATGGGTTTCGTCGCCGGTTTCGATGGCTATTGGGTATCGCATGACTTGTCCTTTAAACCTGCATCTCTCTTGATCGCCGCGACGAGACCCTTGCCCAGATCCTTTTTGGGGTGTGGCACGACGATGAGGCCGGGCCAGTCCGGATGCCTGAAGACGTGGTGCGAACCGCGAATGCGGTCTAGACTCCATCCAGCGTCTTCGAGCAGCCTTACCAGCTGGGCGCTTTTCATGTGTGTATTATACACACGATGAGAAAGCGTCAAGGAGAGGAAACAAATAACAATGGATCCGATCACAGTCCGGGCGCCGCGGGTGGTGGAGATTGCTGGGGGGCGATGGAGGTGATGGGGCGGTTGTGGATTTCGGGGCGGCTGGTGGTGACGGATCCGTCTATAGTGTCGTCGGGGCTACTGGGGCGGTGCCGGCTGTTGCCGGCCAAGCGGCGCTGACGCTTGGATATGATGTAAGGAAGAACCGCTCTTTTTTAAAAAGAGCAGCAAAAAAATGGTTTATTCCGGTGCGCGGGTGGCGCCTCGATGGGGCGGCCCCGCGTGCAGCGGCGCGAAAAGTTTTTGCGCGCCCCTGGCGGGGAGCCTTTTTTCAAAAAGCGCCGCTTCCTGGCGATGTTGACCGGCCGGGCGGTGCGCGCCAGAGAGCTTGCATGAGCCGAAATGCGTGGGTTGTTGTTGTGCTGGCCGTCGTGTTGCGGCTGGGATTTGCGGGGACGACGGGGCTCGGGATCGATGAGAGCTATATGGTCGCGGCGGCGCAAAAATTTGATGTTTCGTATTTTGATCATCCGCCGGTTTCCTGGTGGATGGAGCTGTTCGCACGAAAGCTGGCGGGGAACGAGAATCCGCTGACGGTGCGGCTGCCGTTTGTGTTGGCCTCGGGGGTTGCTTCGTGGCTGCTGTACCGGTTGACGCTGCGGCTCTATGGCGCGCGGGCGGCGTTTTGGGCGGTGGTGGGGTTTTGTGTTTCGCCGGTGTTTTCGGTGGCGTTCGGGTGCTGGGTGCTGCCGGATGGGCCGCTGGATGCGGCGCTGCTGGCGGCGGCGCTGGCGATGGCGAAGGCGGCGGGCGTGGGCGGGCCGGTTGAGAAAAATTGGTGGTGGGGGGCGGGGTTTTTCGCAGGCCTGGCGCTGTTATCAAAATATAATGCGGCGCTGGTGCTGTGCGGGGCGGTGATGTTTTTGGTGAGCGACCCGGTCTCGCGCGGCGCTTTGCGGGGGTGGCGGCCGTGGGCGGCGGGGGTTTTGGCGACGGCGATGTTTTCGCCTGTTGTATGGTGGAATTACGCGCATGGCTGGCAATCGTTTCACTATCAGAGTTTTCGCGCGGCGGGGCTGAGTCTGCATCCGTTCGCGCCGCTGACAATCTGGGCGGGGGAGGCGCTGTTTGTCGGGCCCTGGCTGTGGCTGCCGATGTTTTTGCTGCTGGCGCGGGCATTGCGCAAAGGGCCGGTGGAGCGGCGGGATTGGTTTTTGGCGATGCTGGCGATTATACCCGTTGTGCTGTTCGCGGCGGTGGGGGTGTGGACGCGGACGCATATTCTGTTCCATTGGGCGGCACCTGGGTATTTGCTGCTGTTGCCGCTGCTGGGGAAATGGGCGGATTTGTGGCGGCCGGCGTGGCGGAATGCGATCGCGGTGGTTACCGCCGCGTTACTGGCGGGGGCGGCGGGGGCGCTAGCGGCGGAGACGCAGTTTGGCTTTGTGCGGGATTTGGATTTGGTGTTTGCGCCCGGAAAATCGCCGTTGCTGCAGTTGGTGGATTGGGATTCGTTGCAGGGCGAGATGGCCGGGCGGGATGTGCAGGCGGTGGCGGCGCTGAAATGGTTTGATGCGGGCAAAATCGGGTACGGGATACGCGGCGAATTGCCGGTGACGGTTTTTGGGCCGGAGCCGCACCAGTTTGGCGTGAGTTTTCCCGCGCGCGGGCTGGTGGGAAAAAATGTCTTGTTGGTGGCGATGCCGGGGGATAGCAGCGTGATTGCGAAAGACTATGCCCAGTATTTCAAAACCTTGTCGCCGGCGCCGGCGTTGACGGTGCAGGACCATGGCGCCGTGCTGCTGGTGATTCCGGTGTTTTTCGGGCGGGACTTGCTGCGTCCGCCGCCGTAATGGTAGGATTTGGAAACCGGGAGGTTTCCCAGGAGGTTTTGATGAGCGCGACAATTTCGGCGTTTGCGGGCAAGACGGCGCTGGTGACGGGGGCATCCAGCGGGATCGGCGTGGAGCTGGCGCGGGAATTGGCGCGGCGCGGGGCGAATCTGGTGCTGGTGGCCAGGCGCGTTGACCGGCTGGAGGCGCTGGCGGCGGAAATTTCCGCGCTGGGCGTGACGGCGAAGGTGGCGCCGTGCGACGTCGCGGATTTTTCGGCGCGGGTGGCGCTGGCTGAGGCGCATCCGGAGGTGGATATTCTGGTGAATAATGCGGGGTTGGGCGTGTACGGGCTGTTCAAGGACGTGGAATGGGAAAGAACCAGCAATATGCTGGAGGTGAACATTGTGGGCCTGACGCATCTGACGAAGCTGTTCAGCCAGAACATGGTTTCCCGCGGCTATGGACGGGTGCTGATGGTGGCGTCCACGGCGGCGTTTCAGCCGGTGCCGATTTTTGCGGCGTATGCGGCGAGCAAGGCCTATGTGCTCTCGCTGAGCGAGGCGCTGAATGTGGAATTTGAAAATTCCGGCGTGCAGGTGACGGCACTTTGCCCCGGGGCGACCGAGAGCGAATTTTTTGAAGTCGCGAAGCAGACAAAATCATTGTTTGTGCGCAAGGCGATGATGTCGAGCGCGGCGGCGGCGAAGGTGGGCGTGGATGCGCTGGCGGCGGGGCGCAGCAGTGCCGTCGCCGGGCTGGCGAATGGGCTGATGGCGTTCGGCACGCGGCTTACGCCGCGCAGCGTGGCGGCGAAACTGGGTTTTGTGATCATGAAGGCGGGATGAACAGGCGGCGCTTTTGGCGCCGCCTGTTCTGTTCGATTACGCCGCTTTGGGCAGCTCGGTCTTGGCCGGTTCGCCAGAAATGGTTTTGGCGGACACGGCGTTGTTGATGCTGATTTTGCGCGGTTTGGCGGATTCCGGCACCACGCGCTTGATGGCGATGTGCAGGAGGCCGTTGGCGATGTCTGCGCCTTCGACGACCATGTGGTCGGCGAGGACAAAGCGGCGGGTGAAGGCGCGCGCGGCGATGCCGCGGTGCAGGAATTCGGCCTTCGAGGTGTCCTCGGCGACGCGGCCGGCGACGATGAGGGCGTTGTCCTTCACGGTCAGCTCGATGTCATCGGCGCTGAAGCCGGCGACGGCGAGGGTGAGCTTGTAGTTGTCGTCGGAGAGTTTTTCGATGTTGTAGGGCGGGTAGGACACGTTGTCCTGCGGCAGTGTGTCCACCAGTCGGGCCAGACGGTCGAAGCCGATGGCGGTGCGGAAGAGGGGCGCGAAGTCGTAAGTCATGAGTAAACCTCCTGAATCTAGCAAGGTTAAAATTTTGGCGGCAACCACCATCAGGCTGGCTGCTTAGGCGAGTGCTTCGGCCCTCTCATGAGGCGCCTGGGCAATAATTATTATAGGCATTTTGGGAGTGGCTTCAAGTGTTTTTTGTTGACGGTGGGATTTATTGTGGGTACAAATATTCAGGGCGATTACGTTTGATCCGGCGAAGCGGGATGCGACGTTGCGGCATAGGGGGTTGGATTTTGCGCGGGCCGACGAGGTGTTTGTTGGTGACGCGGTGACGGTGCCGGATGAGCGTTTTGACTATGGGAAGTCGCGGAACATAACGGTGGGTTATCTTGGCGGCCGGTGCGTCGTGGTGGTTTGGACGTGGCGCGGTGAGGACCGGCGGATTATTTCGATGAGGTATGCACTTGGCAAAGAAGAACGACGTTGGCTTGGAGGAGTGGGTTGATCCGGATGTTGCGCCCGAACTGACGGAAGAGATGATGAAGGATGCGGAGCTTTATCATGGAAACGTGTTTGTCCGCCGGCTGCGCGGGCGGCCGCGGGCGGGAGCGACGAAGGAGCATGTGAATATTCGGTTGGATGCGGATATTTTGGCGAAGCTGCGGGCGAATGGGCCAGGGTGGCAGACGCGGGTGAATGAGATTTTGCGGCGGGTTTTGTTGGGGGATGAGAGTTAGGAAATCGGAGCGCATGACGGGTTGCGCAAGGGCGCAACCCATCATGCGGGTCGGGGCTAGACGTGAAAACTTTCGCCGCAGCCGCAGCGGCCTTTTTCGTTGGGGTTTTCGAAGGTGAAGCCGGCGGTTAGTTTGTCAATCTTGTAGTCCATGGTGGTGCCGATGAGGAAGAGGGAGGCTTTGCGGTCCACCAGCAGGGTGAGGTTGTGGCTGGTGACGATTTCGTCCTGCGGGGTGGGGGATTCGACCCAGGACATTTCGTAGGACATGCCGGAACAGCCCTTTGTGGAGACGGCGATGCGCAGGAGCTTGCCGGCTTCGGCGCCGGCGTAGAGCGTGGCGAGGCGCTGGGCGGCGGCGTCTGTTAGTTGCATCAGCGGCGGCAAAGCGCGGCGGGGTTTGGCTTGGGTGGTGGTTGTGCTCATTTTGCGTCTCTCAGAACATGTTCAGGGACAGGCGGGCGTCTTCGGTCATGCGGCTTTGGTCCCAGGGCGGGTCCCAGACGGTGTCCACCGTAACTTCGCCGGCGCCTGGCAAGGCGGCGATGGCGTCGTGGACGGCGATGGGGAGTTCCTGGGCGCTGGGGCAGGCGGGGGCGGTGAGGGTCATTTCCACTTTCACGTCGCCGGATTCGGCGATTTCTATGGCGTAGATCAGGCCGAGTTCGTAGATGTTCACGGGGATTTCGGGGTCATAGACGGTGGCGATGGCGGCGATGACCGCGTCCTCGTTGAGGATGGGGGCGGTTTCGCCGTCGGGGGTCCAGGTGGTGATGGGGGTGTTTTGGTCAGACATTCTTTTCGTCCTCCAGGGCCTGCGCGAGGGCGGACCAGGGTAGTGTAGCACAGCGAATGCGAGAGCGGTATTCGGAGACGCCGGCGAGGGCATTGAGGTCGCCGAGGTCCGGGTTTGGGGCGCCGGTCGTGACCATGGCTTCGAAGGCGGCTTTGCGGGCGGCGATCTCTTGCGCGGTCAGGCCGGCGACGGCGTCGGCCATCAGGTCCGCGCTGGCGGTCATGATGGCGCAGCCGCGGGATATGTGGTGGACGGCGGTGTTTTCGCGGTTGAGGTAGATGTGGACGCGGTCGCCGCACATCGGGTTGTCGCCTTCGGCTTCGGCGTCATAGGCGGCGGGTTTGCCGGCGTGGCGCGGGTGCCTGGTGCGGTCCATGATGAGGGATTGGTAAAGTTCGGCGGTGTCTGACATTAGGTTAGAATCTGTTTGACGCGGGTGAGGCCAGTAGCGAGGGCGTCGATTTCGGCGGCCGTGGTGTAGAGGGCGAAGGAGGCGCGGGCGGTGCTGGTCACACCTAGGCGGCCCATCAGCGGCTCGGCGCAGTGGTGGCCGGCGCGGATGGCGATGCCCTGGCGGTCCAGCAGGGTGGCGATATCGTGCGCGTGGGCGTTTTGCATGGTGAAGGAGATGACGCCGCCGCGGTCCTGCGCGGTGCCCAGGATTTGCAGGCCTTCGATTTGGCTGAGAGTGGCGATGGCGTGGTCGGTGAGGGCGCGTTCGTGCGCGGCGATGGCGGAAAAACCGATATTTTGGACGTAGTCGATGGCCGCACCCAGGCCGATGGTTTCCAGGATGGCGGGGGTGCCGGCTTCAAAACGCTGGGGGGGCTTGGCCCAAGTGGATTTTTGGTAGCTTACCGAGGCGATCATGTCGCCGCCGCCCATGAAGGGGGGCATGGCGTCGAGGATTTCCGGCTTGCCGTAGAGCACGCCGATGCCGGTGGGGCCGTAGAGTTTGTGGCCGGAAAACACGTAGAAATCGGCGTCCAGGGTTTGCACGTCCACCGCGCGGTGGACGACGGCCTGGCTGCCGTCCAGCAGAATTTTTGCGCCGCGCTCATGGGCGAATTTGGCGAGGCGCTCGGCGGGGGTGTAGGTGCCCAGCACGTTGGACATGTGGGTGACTGCCAGCAGTTTGACCTTGCCGTCGGCGAACTGCTGTTCCAGCGAGTTGAAATCGATTTCGCCGGCATCGGTGATTTTGGCGATTCTCAGTTCGATGCCATGGGAATCGCGGAGCATCTGCCAGGGGACGATGTTGGCNNTGCTCCATTTCGGAAATCACGATGGCGTCGCCGGGTTTCAGGGAGGCGCGGCCAAAAGTGTTGGCCACCAGGTTGATGGATTCGGTGGCGTTGCGGGTGAAGACGATTTCTTTTTCCGAGGGGGCGTTGATTAGCTTCGCGACCTTTTCGCGCACGGCTTCGTAGGCGTCCGACGTGCGCTCGGACATAAAATGCAGGCCGCGGTGGACGTTGGCGTATTGGGTCTCCATGGCGTGCACCATGGCGTCGATGACGGCGCGGGGTTTTTGGGCGCTGGCGGCGGAGTCCAGGAAGACCAGTTTCTTGCCGTGCACGGTTTGCGCGAGGATCGGGAAATCGGCGCGGATTTTTTCCACGTCGAAGGCGGGGATTCTTAAAGCTGCGCTCATTGGCGGGTCCACCAGGAGTCTATGGCGCCGTCGAAGAGGGTTTTGGCGGCCTCGTGCGTGACGGGCTCAAAGGCTTCTTCGAGGAACGCGCGGATGAGCATGGCGCGAGATTCCGCTTCGGGGATGCCGCGGCTGCGGAGGTAGAAAAGCTGTTCTGGGTCGAGGGCGCCGATGGTGGCGCCGTGGCTGCATTTCACGTCGTCGGCGAAAATTTCGAGCTCGGGTTTGATGTCCATCTCGGCCGTGTCCGACAGCAGCAAAGCCTGGGTCATCTGGTAGCCGTCGGTTTTTTGGGCGGCACGGGCGACCTCGATGCGGCCCTGGAAGACACCGCGGGCGTGGCCGGAGAGGACAGATTTGACGGTCTGGCGGGAGGCGCAGTTTTCGGCGTCATGCGCGACGACGGTGGTGAAGTCCGCGTGCTGCTGGTGGCGCAGGAGTTGCGCGGCGTTGAGGTGGGTTTTGCCGTACGGGCCTAACAGCGTGGCGTGGAATTCGGCGCGTGAGATTTTTGCGCCGATGGTGGCGGTGAAGGCTTCGTAGGCGGCGTGCGCGGCGATTCTGGCGCGGATGGTGGCGAGGTGGAAGGATTTTTCGTCCTCATCCTGCAAACGGTAGTGTGCGAGGGTGGCGCCCTCGTGGATCGCAATGTCCATGACCTGGTTGTGCCAGTAGATGCCGGTGCCGGTGGAGATTTCGATGAGGGTGAGCTTCGCGCCGGCGGCCAGCGTGATGCGGTGCCGGGGGTGGAAGGCGAGCGGGGATGTGGCGCTGGCGTGGGAGATGAGGAGGAGGGCGCCGGCGTCGGTGTTTTCCGGGATTTTTACGGTGATGCCGTCGCGCGCGTGTTCCGCGTTGATGAGCGCCAGAGGGAGCGATGACGCTTCCGCGACCGCGGCGAAATCGGAGAGGTAGGCGGGCGGGGTGGAGAGGGCGGCGTTGTAGGCGCCGTTTAGGAAGACGAGGCGGGGGATGCCGAGGTCGGGGAGGTTGTCGGGGACCGCGGCGGGGGCGGAGTCGGCGAAGCTGATGGCGGCCAGGGATTTGAGATCCGTGTAGCGCCAAGCTTCCAGTTTGCGGGTGGGAAGAGCCGTCATGGTGACTTACGCGGCTTCCAGGTTGGCGTAGCCGTGGGCTTCGAGTTCCAGCGCCAGTTCCGGGCCGCCGCTGCGCACGATCTTGCCGGCGGCGAGGACGTGCACGCGGTCGGGGACGATGTGGTCGAGCAGGCGCTGGTAGTGCGTGATGATGAGCGCCGAGAATTTGGGTTTTCGGAGTGCGTTGACGCCGTCGGCGACGATTTTCAGGGCGTCGATGTCGAGGCCGGAATCTGTTTCGTCCAGGATCGCGAGGCTGGGTTGCAGCAGGGCCATTTGCAAAACTTCGTTGCGTTTTTTCTCGCCGCCAGAGAAGCCGACGTTGACGTTGCGTTTCAGCATGTCGTCGGGCATCGAGAGGTTTTTGATGGCGGCACGGGCGAGTTTCAGGAAGGCGACGGCGTCGAGTTCGGGCTCGCCGCGGGCGCGGCGGACGGCGTTCAAGGCCGTGCGGATGAAATTGGCGTTGCCGACGCCGGGGAGTTCGACGGGGTATTGGAAGGCGAGGAAAATGCCGGCGGCGGCGCGCTGTTCGGGTTCCATGGCGAGGAGGTCTTGGCCGTTGAAGGTGACGGTGCCGGCGGTGACCTCATAGCCTTCGCGGCCGGAGAGGACGTAGGACAGGGTGGATTTGCCGGCGCCGTTGGGGCCCATGATGGCGTGGACCTCGCCGTCGGGCACGGTGAGGGTGACACCGCGGAGGATTTCCTTGTCGCCGATGCGGGCGGAGAGATTTTGGATTTCTAGCATGGGAGGGAACGGGCCTTTAGAGAAGAAGGAAGCAAGCAGTTACTTTTTTGAAAAAAAGTAACCAAAAAACTTTTGTTAACGGCGGCGTTGGAGTGGCCATACTGTGGCCGCTCAATGGCCGTGATTAGTAGAAGTTTTTTGCTTCTTTTTTTCAAAAAAGAAGTTCTTGCTTTTCTGTTTGTGGCGCGAAAGGCGTGGATGCCCGCATGCGCGGGCATGACGGGGAGAGAGCGTTGCATTATCCCACCGATCCTTCGAGTGACACGGCGAGGAGTTTTTGGGCTTCTACGGCGAATTCCATGGGGAGTTCTTTGAGGACGTCTTTGCAGAAGCCGTTGACGATGAGGCCGACCGCGTCTTCTTCGGAGAGGCCGCGGGAGCGGCAGTAGAAGAGTTGGTCTTCGGCGATTTTGCTGGTTGTGGCTTCGTGTTCGACTTTTGCCGAAGAATTGCGGCTTTCGATGTAGGGGACGGTGTGGGCGCCGCAGTTGTTGCCGATGAGCAGGGAGTCGCACTGGGTAAAATTGCGGGCGCCGCTGGCGCCGGGCATGATTTTGACCAGGCCGCGATAGGTGTTGTTGCTGTGACCGGCGGAAATGCCTTTGGAGATGATCGTGGACGTCGTGTTCTTGCCGATGTGGATCATCTTGGTGCCGGTGTCGGCCTGCTG
>PLFB01000230.1 GCA_003137135.1 Acetobacteraceae bacterium | reverse complement strand
GCCGGCATCGGCGTGGACAATGTGGACGTCAAATCCGCCACGTCCCGCGGCGTGGTGGTGATGAACACGCCGTTCGGCAACGCGATCACGACCGCGGAGCACGCCATCGCGCTGATGTTCGCCCTCGCCCGCCAGTTACCGGAGGCCACGGCCAGCACAAAAGCCGGCAAGTGGGAAAAAAACCGTTTCATGGGCGTGGAGCTGACGGGCAAAATGCTCGGCCTCATCGGCTGCGGCAACATCGGCTCCATCGTCGCGGACCGCGCCGTCGGGCTGAAAATGAAAGTTTTGGCCTACGACCCCTATCTTTCCGAAACGCGCGCGCTGGCGCTCGGCGTCGAGAAGGTGGAGCTGGAAGACCTTCTCCCCCGCGCCGACTTCATCACCATCCACACCCCCCTCACCGACGCCACCCGCAACATTTTGTCCCGCGAGGCACTCGCCAAAACCAAAAAGGGCGTGCGCATCGTCAACTGTGCCCGCGGCGGCCTGCTCGATGAAGCGGCACTCTACGACGCCCTCAAATCCGGCCACGTCGCCGGCGCCGCCCTGGATGTTTTCGAAACCGAACCAGCCACCGAAAGCCCGCTATTTGCCTGTGACAACGTCATCTGCACGCCGCATCTCGGCGCCTCCACCACCGAGGCGCAGGAAAACGTCGCCCTGCAGGTTGCAGAGCAGATCAGCGACTTTCTGCTCACCGGCTCCGTCACCAACGCGCTCAACATGCCCTCCGTAAGTGCTGAGGAAGCGCCGCGCCTGCGCCCCTACATGGATTTATGCCGCCTGCTCGGCGCCTTCGCCGGTCAGCTCACCCAGGCGCGGGACGGCGTGATGCAACGCGTGCTCATAGAATATGAAGGCGCCGCCGCGCATCTTAACCACAAGCCACTCTCCGCCGCGGCGTTGGCCGGCCTGCTCGGCCCGGTGATGGAAGGCGTGAACATGGTCAACGCCCCGGTTTTCGCGCGCGACCACGGCATCGAGGTGTCGGAAGCCACGCATGACCGCATCAGCGAATACCAGACCCTCGTGCGCATCACCGTCACCACCGACCAGAACACGCGCTCGGTCGCCGGCACGCTCATCGGCAACGGCAAGCCGCGGCTGGTGGAGATCAAAAACATCAAGGTGGAAGCAGACTTCGCGCGCCACATGCTCTACGTCACCAACAAGGACAAGCCCGGCTTCATCGGCCGCTTCGGCACCACGCTGGCGGAAGCCGGCGTCAACATCGCCACCTTCCATCTCGGCCGCGCCGCGGAAGGCGGCGACGCCATCTGCCTGGTTTCCATCGACGGCGACCTGCCCGACGCCATCCTCGCGCAGGTCAAGGCCCTTCCTCTCGTGATGCAAGCCACCACGCTCGCGTTCTAAAAACCCATGCGCCGGCTTGGAGCTTTCTTGACGGCCGCATCCTCCAAGCCGGCGCTGGTGATGCTGTTCCTCATCCTCGCCGCGCCGCCGATTTTCGAAATGTCCCGCCTCACGCCGCCGGGCCAGGCGCCGGACGAACCCGCCCACCTGGTGCGCGCCGAGGGCCTGCTGCACGGCGCCGTCCTCGCCGTGCGCAAATACGGCTTCGACAGCGACTCGCCGACACCCGTCGCCGTCGCCGGCGTCAAAGTCAATCCCGGCATCGCCCGGATCGTCTTCAACCGCCCGGCTTCGGCCGGCGGCCTCTTCCAGACCCCGCTAACGGACAAGCCCGAACTGATGCGGCTCACCTACCATCAACCGCGCCTGTTCATCACCATCGACAACACCGCGCAATATTTCCCCGCCGCCTATTTGCCCGCCACCGCCGGCCTCGCCATCGGCCTCGCCTTGCACCAGCCGCCGCTGCGTTGCTTTCATTTCGCCCGCTACGGCATGATGCTCGCCTATCTTCTCCTAGGTGCCGCCGCGATCTTTTGCGCCCCCGGCGGCGAATCCATTTTTCTCGCTATCCTGTTCCTGCCGATTCCGCTGTTCCTCGCCGGCACGGTCAGCGAGGACGGCGTGCTCATCGCCGCCGCCTGCCTCTCCGCCGCGCTTTTTGCGCGCGATCCCCGGGAGCACAGATATTCCCGCCTCGCCGCGTTACTCATCCTAACCATCATCCTCGGCGCCAAAGCCCCCTACATCCCGCTCGCCGCGCTGGCCCTCATTCCGCTCGCCAGAAGCCATTTCCGCACCCGCCTGTTGCAGATGTTTTGCGTCATCACACCCGTCCTCATCTGGTCCGGCATCATCGCCGCCTTCGTCGCCGTGCCCTTCCTGCGCCCGCCCTACCACCCCGGCCCGCTCTACACCGGCGACCACAATATCCTGCTGAACAGCACCAGCGTCGCCAAAAATCTCAAAATTCTGCTGGCGCAGCCATCACGTTTCGTCACCATGCCCGCCCATCTCATCGCCCTCGCCGCCCTGCAATGGAGCCGCGAGATCATCGGCATCCTCGGCACCCTGCAACTCCAGTTCCCGGACCCTTTCTATGACAAGTGGTGGCTCGCCCTCGGCATCGCCGCCCTCGGCGCCGCCTTCCCCGCCCGCACCCGCGCCATCGCCGCCCGCGTCACGCCCGCCACCTCGCTCTTCATCATCGCCGTCATCGCGCTAACAATCTGGCTGATCATGATCGCGATGTATCTCAGCTGGACCGACATCGGCAAAGCCGTCATCGACGGCATCCAGGGCCGCTATTTCGTCCTGCTGCTGCCCTTCCTCGCGTTGGCCATCCCCCGCTTCAGCCTGCGCGTCCCCGCCATCATCCCCAGCCTGCCGGCACTCGCGATGGCGGCGTTTGATGTTTACTATTTGCCGGAGCGGGTGTGGCAGAATTTTACAATGGTGCAGTAGGAAGGAGTTACTTTTTTTGAAAAAAAAGTAAGTCGCCCGCGACCGCGGCAAAAAAACGTTTGCGGGCGGAGTGTGGCACCTCCGGTGTCTCTTTAACGGCCCCAGCGGGGCCGTTAAAGAGACACCGG
>PLFB01000201.1 GCA_003137135.1 Acetobacteraceae bacterium | reverse complement strand
GTCGAAATGGCCCAGCGCCAATTGGGCTGCCATAAATGTGTCGCCGTACTCCGCAGAGTACGCCTGAATCATGGCGGTGCCTTTTTGGATGTTGGTGGACAACATTTTGAGCGCGTCATCCAGATCGGCTTGCTGCGCCTGATGCCGCTCTAAGGCGAGGTCTGTGTTGGTTTTCCAAGCCTGATAAGCTTGCGCGTACCCAGCCGCATCGTTTTGCTGGCGCGCCTTGATGCCGGCCGCCATCGCGTTCATGGCGTTTATCATCGGCGTGCGCGTGAAGGCAGACGCGGCGATGGCAAAAATAGAGGCGAGAGACCCGAATTTTTGAGCCGCGGTCAGTTCTGGTGGTGGCGTGGGCGCGGGCGGTGGGTTGAACGGCTGAACGGCCTGTTGTTCTTGGTTCACGCGCGCCTGATCGGCCTTCATCTGAGTCTGCATGCCGGCCACTACGGGCGCGATTTGAGCGCGCTCTTGAGCGATGGTGTTGCCCATAAGTCCTAGCGCCCCAGAGGACGAGGTGGGCATCTGGAAGACTGGCGGTTGGGCGCGTGCGGGTGCCGTGACCTGAATTGTGGGCAGCGTCGTTGTGGGTGGCGGCTGGATACCGAGAGCCTGTGTTGCGGGCTGGGCCATGCGTTAACCAGTCGATTGCCTGGGCGAGTACCCGCCGGCCAGAGCTTCCGCGAGAGACGAAATGGCGGACCCGGTTGCGGTGTTTTGCTGCTGGTTGAACGTCAGAAGATCACCATAAAGCTGGCTCGCGATCTGGCTTTCGTTCACCCCCTGAGATAGCAGCGTAGCGGCGATGGACGCGCCCTGCGCCGCCGTGTTCTCTTTGACGCTCGCCAAAGCCTGAGCTTCCATGGACGACCCCGACAAACCCATAGCAGCGTATTGAGAGCGGATTTCTGCTTCGGCGGCTTGGCTGGCCTCGTCAATGCTGGACTGAACGCCTGTGGGCAGCGTGCCGCTCTGTAGGTAGCTTTGAAGCTGATTGCCTTGAGCAGCGAATTGGTTGGCCTCGCTCTGCAATTGCGTCAAGCCGGGAATGTTTTGGCTACGGCTGGTGTCGTAGAGCAGGCCCCCGGCGGCTATTGCGGCGGGGAGCGCATTGGCCTTGGTGATGCCGAGATCGCCCAAAATGCCGCCGATACCGCCGGATGACGCGGGGGCGGGCGCTGAGGCGGCCCCTGTCGCGGCGGGCGCCCCTATCCCCAAGGCCGAACCAGCGCTGTTGACGGCGTTGCCCAAAATACTGCCGCCCGCACCGCCCAAGCCCAACCGGGAAGCCGCTGAATTAATGTCGTTACCTATTATGGTGCCTGTTCCCGCGGTTGCGGGTACGGCCGATCCGGCGGCGTTGGTTAGGCCGAGCGCACTGCCGACATCTCCGATTCCTGTTTTTACATCCCCAACCAAACCGCTCACATCTTGACCCAGTTGCGAGTTTTCGACGCCAGTAACGGCGTCGCCTGCTACGGTGCCACTGAGGCCTTTTCCTACCGCGCTGCCAACCGCGCCGCTGACGCCGCCTTTGCCGAGCAAACTCCCCCCGACTTCATCTAACCCGAACGTTTCCAGCCCGCCCAGGGCCGCTTGACCCAACGACTTTCCCTCAATCGCCTCGCCGGCAAAGTAGCCGAGACCAGCCCCGATTGGACCGCCTATAGCCGAGCCTGCCAAGGTCAACACGTCAGGAACCACGTTTTTAAGACTAAAAATTCGCCCGAGAGCCTTGCCGGGGTTGGTGAAAATACCGTGCGATCCGCCAAGCGCTAAGCCCATGTCACACCTTTAGCTCGAATGTGAAACTCTTGTGAACGGAATGCTCGCCAAGGTGCTTGGCAAACGGTTCTACATCGTGGTCGGTGAGCGATCCGAACGTGAAGCGGAACGCCCCAATTTGCGCGCCCCACAACATCATCGCCCGGTAAATCGCCAAAGCCTCCCAGGGGCTACGCAAGCCAAAAACCCATTGCTCCTTAACCCAAGGGCGCGGCTCAAACAGGGTTTTGTCCACCGTGGCGACACCGAACGCATGGCCGCACCGGACCATAAAAACCGTCTCGTTGTCCAAATTTGCCAGACAGGCTGCCAGCATGGCCGTGGCGTCCATCTGAGGCCAGTATTTGCGAAACACAGGCTCGCCCATGCGGAGGCATTCGCCAAGATCGGCGGCGGTCATGCGGCGAACCGCTTCTATGCTGCCCTCCATCACATGCCCGGAATGGTGGGCAGGGGAATGTGAATGAAGTGCAGCGGGTAAGTCTGCACCGTGCCCATGCGAGTCTCGATGCGGTTGTTTCCGACATCTGAGTGGCGGCTGATGACGTAGCAGTCGCACCCGGCGTTGACGCAAAACTGATAGAGGTGATGGTAAAGGTTGGCCGCTTGCTCCTTGCCGCCGTCCATCGCCAAAACAAACCTCTCTTCAACGGAATCGTCCGTCAGGGGGATGCGGACAATCTGAGCAAGTGCAACAGCCTTGGCGGTGCGAACAAAGCAGCTTTCGTTGCTCTCGCACGCGCCGCGCAAAAACCCCATGACTTGCGCCGGCGATCGGCCGGGATAAACCTTTTTCAGCCGCTCAATCAGCCAATCCCCCACTTCATCCAAATCCACCCGCGACATCCGGCGTATCTCGCCATACCGCATATCGTCTGTCATCGGCATAATGCGCTTTGTAACAGAAGCGGCGTCCGGTTTGGCGTCATCGTCGATCACTTCGCTCATCAAGGCTTTCCGATCATAAAATATCCGGCATTGTCGCCATAACCCAATCCGGCCAAAATTGCCACATTATTAAGCAGACGGTCATCACCCCACCCCGGTCGTTTGGGCTTCGAGAAAATGCGTGATAGCGTTCTCAAAAATCCAGTTTGCCCGCGCTTCCTCGTCTTTCCAATCGACATCGAGCAGGTCGTACCCGGCGGAGATATTCAAGACATCATCAACCGCCGTGTGCATAAGCTGGTGCAGGTAAGCGATCTGGTTTTGGTTGTCGATTAGAAAAGGGTCGATGGCATAAAGAGGTATTTTTATGCCTTTTGTGCGCTGAATATAGGCAATAACGTCCCGGTGATGCGCCATGTGCGCAAACGACCACGCCGCCATTTCGGCGTCCGTGCGGGGTATATTGTAAAGGTTAGCGACGGCCACGCTTCACCCATAAATCCCAATAGATGGCGAGACCGCCGAGAAGATGATGCCAATGAAGTCGTGAGAGGCGCCACTGGCGGTGGTCAGCCCGCCGGACAAGGCCACGCCGGAACCGGCGCCTAAGGTGACGGTCTGTCCGCTGGTGTTGACAATCCTAAACCGAAATACAACCCCAGGAGAGGCGCCGGTCAGCGCGGCCACGATGTTGGCGGCTGTGTCGGTGGTATCGGTGATGCCGCCCACGGGAGAGCCGGCGCGCGTGATTATGCTCTGGTTGCCGCCGCCCGTAAGCTGGGCCGCTGTCAGCGTCACGCCTGTCGCGCTGGTGATCGGAGTGACGCCGCCCCTCTCAGGCCACGTCCCGGTTGCGTTGGCCCCGCTCACATTGGCGGGCACATAGTTTAGCCCCTGGCTGGATTGTAGGTGAAACCCGCCGTTTCCGGAGTTCAGGGCGTTATCGTAAAGCAACACATAGAGGTTGCCCGCCACCATTTCCCCGCCCGTCAGCTCCACCGGGCCTGCCAAGCTGTCTTTGTAGATAAGCAGCGCGGGAAGGCTGCCAACTTGTGCCGTGGCTGGCCCTGTGTTGTTTGTGCCCCCACACACAAAAGGCATGTAGTTGGTATATTGAATGACGGATGGCGCATTGAACACGGGAGAAAGCGTCAAATTGTTCATGCCGGTCACGGAACACGGAATAGGGGTGAGCGCGCCCAGAGCCGCAAAATTGGCGTCCAAAAACGTCGATGTGGCCACGGTTAGGTTGGCGAAAAGATAAGGAAGTGCCATGCTTATCCCCTATACGCCTGCGGCTCTGCGCCGAGAACAATGAAAATGACCGCGATGTCGGAGGCTATGGTCGAGACGGTGAAGCCTAAAACAGCGCCGTTTTGCGCGATAGCCGTGGGCGGGAAAATCTGAATGCCGATGCCGGCGGTGTACCAGGTAAGAGCCTGCGCCGACTCGTTCACCCATGGCAGGGATGCCCCTGAAGCGTTCACCCATGTCAAAATACCCGCCTCAATGTTGAGCGCCGCTTGGTAGGAGCTAATTTCGCTGTCGATAGCGACCTTGAGAGGCACGCCGTCATTGGCGTAGTAGTAGGCCATGCCCCAAAGCCGCTCGGTCGTCTTAATCGCCAGAATGCTATCCGGCTGACCGAAAAACTTGGATTGCAGAGTTTTTGTGAACGAAGTGGATGGCTTTTGAAAAAGCGGATAAACGCTCGTGCCGTCAGTTCCGTAGGCCGTCAGCACAGAGTTTATTTCTTGGCTTTGGATGAACGAAAACTGCACACTTTGATTTGAGGTGAACCATACTTTGCCGTTCCACAAGACCAGCTTGTTGGTTTGCTGGCCGGTCACTTGGTCAATGACGGGCAAAAGAAGAATATAGACGCGCTGGCCAAAAATTATCGCTTTGGCGGAGCTGGGCGCCAAGCCGCCAAAATTTGGCAATGTATTGTAAAAGCCGTCTAGGGCCTCGCTTATTTTTGTAACCGCGCCGCCGTAGCTGATATGCACGCCAAAAGCATTCGCAAAAACGATGTTTCGAGAAAATACTTGGACGCTTGGAGCGTAGGGCGAGCCAATTTCGGGATCTGCGTTTTGATTGGTGAAAGTGGTAATGGCCGGCTCCCCCGACGTGGTGATGCCGCTGATGTAGTTTACTGACGAATCGTTGATAAAGTATAGGAAGCCATTGGTTTGCCGCGGCTGGATGAATGACGCGCGCAAAAATGAATCGGTGCTTTGAAACGTTCCGCCGCCTCCTGGCGCACTAAAATTGGTGAGGCTTCCCGGCCCAGAAAATGTGCAATTGGGGCCGTTCACGATCCATACTCGGCCCTGATAGGTCTCCGCCGCCGTCCCACCTAATCCGGTGGGCATCACGCCGACATAGGCTTGGATTACAGGGTTATCCACGTCGAAAATGAACACTGCGGGCGAGGTGACAAAACCGGAGCCGCCGTTTGTGATGCTGATGCTGGAAACCGATCCGCCAGAGACCACAACCGAACCAGTCGCACCCAATCCGCCGCCGCCCAGAAATTGAACGCTGGCTGTGCTGGCGTTATAGAGCGCGCCTCGGTTGATAAGGCTGACGCTGGCAATTGACCCGCCTGATATGACAGCGCTTCCGGTGGCGGTGATCGGCCCGGCCGGATTGCCTCCCGAAAACGCCAAAACGGCATAATCATTCACCCCCCATCCCGACCCTGGGTTTGTGATGGACAGCGTTTCAACCGATCCGTCTTGAAGTGACACAGAGAAAGACGCGCCGGAGCCGGCCCCTCCTACCGCCGTAATGGTGGGGTTCGAGGTGTAGTTGCTGCCATCGCTTTGGATCGTGATGCTTGGGCTGAGCGAGCCGGATTGAAAGAAATTTGTGCCGTCCCACAAAAAATACCCGTTGGGCTGTTTGGCGACAATGATGATGTATGACGATCCCCACTGGCTAACCCCGCAATTAACCGGGGTGGGGCTTTGGATAGTGCCGGCGGGCGCCATCTGTGTGGCAACCTTGGTGAGCGTGTTCACCTGAATCACGCTGCCGTCGGTCAAGAACATGATCATGACGGGGTTGGTTGATATGTTACCGAAATTAAAAAACGCCACCTTGCCTGCTGTGGCGGATGTGTAAATCGGTGCGCCCACGTCTGGCAGCGTGCGCGCATAGTTGGGTCCAACCGGCATGAACCCATCCATGATGGTGCATTGCTTGTCCTGAATCGCGGGGCGAGGCGAAAGGGTGTTGATACCCTCAAAGCCCTCAAAAACCACCGGAGTCATGGTGGGCGGTATCAGCCCTGATTGTTTTTCCTGTCTGCCGGACATTACTGTGCCCCCGATTCAACCATNNTGTGTTGCTTTTGGTTGTGAGGGCCGTGGAAAGCGTCATTAGTTAATAGTTCCGCCGCCGATGTTGTTTAGGGTAATCGCCGGCGTCCCTGTTGCCGTCAGCACAGCTTCAAAGAGTCGGTTTGTTCCCGCCGCAATGGTCATAGTCCCGCTGGTGGTAACACCCGTTCCGCCCGCGATGGTCTCTGTGTAGGTGCAGTTATTCAGAACTTTGAACGTGAAGTTGGCCCCCACCGTCGCACTCGGCATTAGATAGTTCATGAGCGCGGTCGCGGTGCCAGTGGTGTCAGTCACATTTGCAGTGCAGCCGGTTCGATTAATGACCCCTAACTGCAAATTCAGCCCACTCAGCGTACTGTTGCCGGTGCTGCTATCCGCATAGATGCCACCGTTCAAATTCGGTGAGTTGGGG
>PLFB01000015.1 GCA_003137135.1 Acetobacteraceae bacterium | reverse complement strand
ATCACCCAGGCCGACCGCAACGAATACCGCGGCCTTACCGGCCTTCTGGCCGAACAAAATGCGAGGAGAAAGTCATGACAAGCAAAGTGGCCGAGAGCATCCGCCGCGGTCTTGAGGAAGCGCTGGCTTATGCCGAGGGCACGGCAGACACCAGCCGCTACGGGGTCCATATTCCCGAGGACATCGACGTGAAAGCCATCCGCGCCAAGCTGGACATGACCCAGGAGGAATTCGCGGGCCGCTTTGGTTTCAGCGTCAACACCCTGCGCCATTGGGCGCAAGGACGCCGCGTCCCAGAAGGTCCCACCCGCGCCTACCTCCTCGTCATCGACCGCAACCCCAAGGCCGTACAGAAGGCATTGAAAGCAGCATGACGGCCGGCGTTTTCTCCCCGTGCCACCGTTTACCTGCGCTTCTCCAGCGCGCGCCAGGCAGAGCATGACGTCTGCATCCCCGGCCAAAGGTGCCAAGGCGAGGCTTACCGCCCCTCGCGCGCCAAGCCGCTCACACGCGTATCAAATCAACCAGTTCTTCTTCGCTCAGCCGTGCCGCTATCTCTCCGCCTTCAAGTAAGTCGTTTGCGAGGTCGCGCTTGTCGCGATGCAGGGCAAGAATCTTCTCTTCGATACTGTCCTGCATGACCAGCCGGTAGATTGTGACCGGCCGTTCCTGCCCGATGCGATGCGCCCGGTCAGAAGCCTGATCCTCGACCGCGGGGTTCCACCACGGATCCAAATGCAAAACATAATCGGCGGCGGTCAAATTCAGCCCGGTGCCGCCGGCGCGCAGGCTGATCAGGAACAGCGGCGCCCCGCCGGCCTGGAATGCGGCGACGCTGCGCTCACGCTCGGCCGGTGGCGTGCCGCCATCGAGATATTCGTACTCTATGCTGCGCGCATCGAGTGCCGCGCGCAGCAGCGCCAGATGGCCGGTGAACTGGCTGAAGACTAGAGCGCGGTGGCGGTTGCGCAGCAGCTCGTCCACCAGGTCCAGAATCGCGTCGAGCTTGGCGCTCGGCACGCCGATGCCGGGGTCGATCAGCGCCGGGTTGCAGCAGGCGCGGCGCAACCTGGTGATTTCGGCGAGGATATGGATTTTGCGCTTGCCTTTGGCGGTTTCCAGCGCGTCGATCGTCTCCAGCGCGCGCTGGCGCAATGCCTCGTAGAAAATGCGCTCCGCCTCGCTCATCTCAACGGTAATGGTTTGCTCGGTGCGCGGCGGCAATTCGCTCAACACAGCGGCCTTGGTCCGGCGCAACAGAAACGGCCGGATCAGCGTGCGCAAAGCCTGCCGCGCCTGCGTGTCGCGGTCGCGCTCGATGGGGATGGCGAAGCGTTTTTGGAACGCCTCGCGGCTGCCGAGCAGGCCTGGGTTCAGAAAGTTCATCAGGCTCCATAATTCGTCGAGGTAATTTTCGATTGGCGTGCCGGTCAGCGCCAGGCGGAAGCCGGCGGTGATTTCGACACTGGCGCGGGCGCGCTTGGTTTGCGCGTTTTTAATCGCCTGCGCCTCATCGAGCACCAGCATCGACCAGTCCCGGCTGGCCAGCAATTCGCTCTCCTGGTGCAGCAGCCCGTAGCTGCAGACCAGTACGTCGTGCGGGCCGAGGCCGGCCACAAGCGCGGCACGATCCGCGGCCGTAGCGAAACGCTGTGGGTTTAGCGTTGGCGCAAACCGGATGATTTCGGCAATCCAGTTCGGGCACACCGAGGTCGGCGCCACCACCAGGATTGGCCCGTTCGCGGCACGCTCCAGCATCACCGCGATCGCCTGTACGGTCTTGCCAAGCCCCATATCATCGGCGAGGCAAGCGCCGGCGCCCCATTGCGCCAGGCGCGAGAGCCAAAAGAATCCTTCCGTCTGATAATCCCGTAGTTCCGCCTGCAAGGTTGCGGGTATTTGCGGTGTCCAGGAGTCTGCCTTGCGGATGCGCGCGACGTGTTGCTTCCACGCGGCATCGAGGCTGACCTCACCGGCTTCCCCAAGAACCTGCTCCAGCGCCGGGGCGCCGAATTTATGCACGCGCCGCGCGCCATTATGGATCTCCGACACGTTCGCCAGCTGCGTCAGCTGAGTGCGCAGCTGATGCGTGAGCGCAATGAACCGGCCATCGTCCAGTGCAATAAACCGGCCCGGCGCGCGCTCAAGCCGGTCCAGCAGAAACTGCATTTCCAGCACCTGGCCCTCATCGATTGTCACGTCGCCGGTCAGGCTGAACCAGTCGCGGTCCTTCGCCACACGCAGTTTGAGACCCTTGGCGTTGGCCGCGCGCACCCGCAACTCCCGTCCTTCCGGCCATTCGGTCGAAACCTGGCCAGGATAGTCTTGCAACTCCAGCAGCAGTTCCAGACTGCCCGCGAGATCATCAACGATCANNAGGTCGCGGCTGACTCGCTTCTGCTGATCGCCGATCACCGCCAGCACCGAGCGTCCGCCGAGCCCGGCGACATAGGCAGGCCCGACCGGCCCAAAAGGGCGAACCATGATGTGAAGCCGCAGCCCGTCCTCATGCGGTGCAAACTGCAGCACGGGCGATGCCTGACCTTCCTCCGCCGGTGCGGCGATGTCGCTGATCTCCGAGCGGATCGGCAGCGCCGGGTTGTCGCGCCGGACCATCGCGACCATCTGATCGCGCGCCGCTTTGGGAACGACCAGACCGCCGCGTCCGAGAATTTCACTAACCGCGATCATCCGTTTCGGAAATTCCACCACGCGATAGCGCGCCGGCGTTTCCGGCTCGACGAAGATGGTGGGTTCAGGCGCCGAGTGCGAGAGCGCGATCCGAAAACCGTCGCCGGCCGCGCTGATCACGAGTTCTAGCGGATAGGCGACCAGCTCAATCCGCTGCGCGCGTTTCCGGGCTTCGAAAACCACCGGATGGCCGACCAAAGCGCGAACTGTCCGTTTCACATCGAATTCGTATGTCTCCGAACCGTACCAGCCCTCGCTATCCCTCCGAATCGTGCGCAGAGCGGCAATATCCGCGTCGGTCAGATAATCGAGTTTTGGGTCGCGCTGATGCAGCCGCTTCAGCGACACCGGACGGCCATCGGTCCAGCCATCCGGGCCTCGGGCGGTTTGCTCGACCACGTCGATCTCCCAGCGNNAACCGCAGCGAAATGCCAGCACCTGCGGTATCTAGGTAGGCCAGGTAGGGCGTCGCATCCACCGTCACTTCGGTCAAAAGCTCCGCGAAAATACGCGCCCATAGTGGCGCCGCGTCTTGCAGTTGTTTGAAACGTTTCGCGCTGTCGTCACGAAATTTCTGGGCCCGCTCGGCATCGATGAACCATTCGGTGAGTGCGATGCACACCGCGGCGACTGGTTCGGGCGGCATCGCCGTCCGTAGATTTTTGATCAGTGAGGCTGCCTTCGCTTGCTGGCCCTGCACCAGCCATAGCAGCGCCTGCAGCGCCGTGTAGCCGGCGCCATTTTGAGACGGCGTGGCCGCCGCCGCATCGAGCCCGGACTGAACCTCGCCATGCAGGCCCGCATCATTGGTTGCCAGCATGGCCATGATGAAAAACAGTCCGTGCGGCGACTCCAGGAACACCTTGCGCTTGCCGGCGGCCTTACGGCGGAGTTTTAACGCCAGCCTGAAATGCCCGATGGCCACCATATGGTCGCCCTGGAGGAACGCAACGGTACCCGACATCGCTGCCCGCATTTGCGGCGCCATGTCCGGCATGTCGGCCAGCCCGCGCTGGACCTCGTCGAGCCGCGCCTGCTGCAAATCGTGCGATAGCAGTACCAGCCGGACCGCTGCAAAATCCGGTTGATCCTGCACCGCCCGGTAATGCGAAATCAACGCCGGCATCTCCGGCCCGGGAATGGCGCCCGCTGATGCGGTGGCAAGCTTCGCCTCGAACAGCGCAATCTGGATGACGGGATGCCGGCTGGTCAGCCACTCTAACGAGATGGTTGCGTTCTGAAACACTACGGGCAGAAAATCCGCCGTCAGATAAGGTGCGTTGTGCTGGTCGAACAGGTCCCGTTGGGTGCGGAAGGCCGCCTCATCATTGGCATAGATAGCCAACCGCACCAGAAGCTGCGCGACGTCGAGGTTAAATGCCGAGCTGTAGCTGTATGAGAATGACCGGGCCGAGAGTGTGAAGGCGCGCTTTACGGCTTCGACCATCAGCGGGCCCTGCGCCGAACCGACGGCGTCGATCGCGACCGGGTGCAGGAGTGCTGGCGTGCAAGCCAGGTCGCCGGTGAGTAGCCTGAGACGTAACAATTCGTCGAGGACCTGATTGATCGTGCTATTCGACCATACCCTGCCGCTTGGCATGCGCAACCCGGAGCGGACCAGACAATCCTGAAAGACGGTTTTGGTGGTCGGAAGAAGGACCAAACTTTTCAGCCGAAGCAGCTGTTTTGCGTCCGCTGACAGGCCGACAACTCGCTCCCAAAGTTCGGCGGCGGACGGCGCGCGGACATCATCTTTCATGGCATGTAAAGTGTACATTCCAGGCTGGCTGAATTCAAATAAGCCGCCCTTTCAGAGGTCTTCATCGGGCCACACACGGCAGAATGTCTTGTGTTTCGCTCAAGCGTCCAGTGCCATCAAAATGGCCGACTCGGTTGATTACGCGAGTGCATCGCCATCGATGGGTGGTTCATCCCCGGCGCCGTCGAGGAATCCGATGAAATCTTCACGTTTTGCGGCCTTAGCTCGCTCCTTGAAGAAGCCTTCAGTTTCGAGGGCCGATAGCTTTTCGGCAACTGCGACGTTGATGAACTGGTTAAGGCTCGTTCCTTCAGCCAGTGCAAATCTCTCAGCCGCAATCTTCAGTGATGGCTGGAGACGCAAGGAATAATTCGCTTTACTCATGATATTCCACTCATCGCTTCATCCGGGCGAAACACGTCGATTCCGAATCGTATCGCCGGCTCGAAATGCCGGGTCTTGAAAGTCATGATGCACTTGGCGCCGCCGATGATCGCTGTTTCCAGTACCATTTCGTCGGCCACATCACCAAGCTGAGGACGCCACAGATAGTGCAGTTTGACCGGAACGATGAGCCCGGCCAGATAATTGAGAAACCCGGTGACCTGCTGCTGCGTGAGGCGGCTGGCCAGGAGATGCTCTGCACGGCACAGGACCGCTTCGTATTCGAAACACAACGGAACACTCGCCAACATCGAAAGTCTTCCTTTGTCCACCGCCCGCAGTAAGGCATTCGATGCTCCCGTCCGGCTCCGGCGTGCCGCGATTAAGACATTGGTGTCTAGAACAGCCCCCAGCATATTGTCTACGATATCATATTCCAGGGAACATTCAAAAGGCTTGACCACCGCCCGCCCGCCGGTGCGCCCGATGCTCCAGGCAAGAATTTTGCCAGTCGGCGAGGACGTCATGTTCAAATGGCGAATCATGGTCGAGGAGGGCCGCAAGGCCGTTCATCCCTATTTCCAGCCGGGCCCCATCATCGCTGCAGCACCCTCTGTCACGGCCTCACCGTGGTCTACCGCGACACGTGCGACTATGAACGCGCGCGAGTGAGCTGGTCCCGGTTGATCGGACAGTTTGGCGGCTTGTTTAAGCTATTCCCTGGTTGCATTTGCGCCGATTCACGGTTCCACTGGGCTTTCGGGCGTGCCGGCGCGCTCCAGGATGGCGGCGGCGGCGAGGCAGATGTCCTCCCGGAACCGGGGGCTGACGAGCTGCACCCCGATGGGCGTGTTGCCTGTGATGCCGGTGGAAATGGTGAGCGCGGGCAGGCCGGTGAGCGGCAGGGCGATTTGGGTGAGCTGGGCGGACCAGACGCGGTGAAAATCGCGCAAGTCGAGATTGTCGGGGAAGGGAAGCTCGGCCGAGACGGGCAGGTTGAGCAGCCGGGTGGGCTCGAGCAGGGTGGCGTAGTCGCGGATGACGGCGCCGGCGCGGCGCAGATTGTCGATGACCGGGCTGTTGCTGTGCGCCATTAGGGCGCTTCGCTCTGAAGCCCGTCGATTTTCATGCCATCCGGGAAGCCACCGAGGAGATGATCGGCAACCGCCACAAGTCCCTCTCCATCTGAAACGAGCGGGCGACGGAAAGTCGCCTGCAGCGCATCGTTGGTTTTTTCGTCGGTTCCGCCTGCTCCGTCGGCGAGTTCTACAGCGCCAAGGTCACGGAAGCGAAGGACCTCACCGCCAGGCTGGCGAATGAGCATCGTGACGCAGACCGGGAGCCGGTCTACGGGTTCGAGAGCAAAGCCCAGCGCGCCCGGGCGTTCGCCGCAAAGGTCGGGTTGCAGGCCTACGCCCTCCTTGCCGCAGCACACGGCGCGGTCGACGCCTTCGCCGAACTGACCGGTTCTGACTGGAAAGCGTACCAAGCGAGCCAGCCCGCCGGCCGAACTCTGGACCGCATGGCGGCCCAGGCCGAACTCCTTCGACGCCCGCTGAACCCAGCAGGGGCGGGGTCCTTCAGGACCTC
>PLFB01000212.1:1658-7110 GCA_003137135.1 Acetobacteraceae bacterium | reverse complement strand
TTCTGCATGCCGCGGCCGCCGGAGACGATGATCTTGGCGGAAGACAATTCCGGGCGCTCGGATTTGGAGAGTTCGGAACTGACGAATTTGGAGGCGTCGGTGATCTCGCCGGGGCCGACCTGCTCGATGGTCGCGGACCCGCCCTCGGCCGCCACGGGGTCAAAACTCGCGGCGCGCACGGTGATGAATTTTTTGGCGTCCGAGGATTTGACGGTGGCGAGCGCGTTGCCGGCGTAGATCGGGCGGATGAACGTGTCGGCATCGACCACGTCGGAAATGTCGCTGATCGGCTGGCTGTCGGCCAGCGCGGCGGCGCGGGGCATGACGTTCTTGCCGACGGCGCTGGAGGCGGAGAGGATGTGGCTGTAGGGGCCGGCGAGCGAGGTGATGAGGGCGGCCAGCGGCTCCGCCAGGAAATGCGCGTAGGCGGCGTTGTCGGCCACCAACACCTTGGTCACGCCGGCGATTTTGGCGGCGGCTTCGGCCACCGCGCCGACGTTTTCGCCGGCGACCAGCGCGTGCACCTCGCCCAGTTTGGCGGCGGCGGCGATCGCGGCGCGCGCCGGCTGTTTCACGGACGTGGCATCATGGTCGAGGAGGACGAGAGAGGTCATGGCTAGATCACCTTCGCTTCGTTGCGGAGTTTGTCGATCAGGGCGGCGACGTCCGCAACTTTCACGCCGGCCTTGCGGGTCGGCGGCTCGGAGACTTTGATGGTCACCAGGCGGGGTGCCGGATCCACGCCGAGGTCGGCGGGCTTGATGATGTCGATGGGTTTTTTGCGCGCCTTCATGATGTTGGGCAGCGNNTGCGGCCAGCCGAGCAGGGCGGCGAGCATCTGGCCGGTGGCGTTCATGTCGTCATCGATCGCCTGCTTGCCCATGATGACCAGGTCGATGGATTCTTTTTCCACCAGCGCCTTGAGGATTTTGGCGACGGCGAGCGGCTCGAGTGCCGCGTCGGTTTCCACCAGTATCCCGCGGTCGGCGCCCATGGCGAGGGCGGTGCGGATGGTTTCCTGGCAGGCGGTGACGCCGGCGGAGATCGCGATGATTTCGGTGGCGATGCCCTTTTCCTTCAGGCGCACGGCTTCCTCGACGGCGATTTCGTCGAACGGGTTCATGGACATTTTCACGCCGGCGGTTTCCACCGCCGAGCCGTCCGACTTGACGCGCACCTTGACGTTGTAATCGACGACACGTTTGACGGGGACGAGGAGCTTCATGGTTACCTGCGTGTTGCGTTTCCAGGGTCGGTTTTGCGCCGCCCCGTGGGGCTGTCAACCGGGCAATGCAGAAATGGGCGGGATTTAGGGAAATGCCAGAGGGAGGTCAACGTTTACAGCCATCAATTGACGTATAGGGTATGTCCTGACTCCCCAGCGTTCCCACGCCGCGCGAAGCGAACCAAAAGTTTTTTGGTTACTTTTTTTCAAAAAAGTAACTTCTTCCTTATCGCTCCAGCTTTTGCAGCCGGCTGATCGCTTCCTCGATATCCGCCAGCGGCGCGCAGTAGCTGAGGCGAAAAAAATTGCCGCCGTGGATCGGGTCGAAATCCAGGCCGGTGGTGGCGGCGATGCCGGCTTCGTCCAACAGCCGGTCGCAGAAGGTGGCGCTGTCGGGGGCGTGGTTGGCGGTGTCGAGATAGACGTAGAACGCGCCGTCCGGCGGCGAAAAATTCTTGAAGCCGGCGGCCGGCAGACCGGTGAGCAGGATTCTGCGCGCCGCTTCGTAGCGGGCCCGGTTGGCCTGCAGTTCTTCGTGGCAGTCGAAAGCGGCCTCCGCGGCGACCTGGGAGACGTGCGGCGCGCAAATGAAAAAGTTTTGCGAAAGGCGCTCGGTCAGGCGGACCAGGTCCTCCGGCAAAACCATCCAGCCGACGCGCCAGCCGGTCATGGAAAAATACTTGCTGAAGGAATTGATGACGATGGCGGAATCGGAGAATTGCGCGGCGCTGGCGGCTGGTTTGCCGTAGGTCAGGCCGTGGTAGATTTCGTCTGAGATCAAGCGAATTCCCGCGCCGTCGCAATAGATGGCGAGGGCGGCGAGATCGTCTGGCGCGAGCATGGAGCCGGTGGGGTTGGCGGGGCTGGCGACCAGCAGGGCGTCCGGCTGCGGGTCCAGTGCTTGCAGCATGGCGGTGCTGGGCTGAAAGCCGGTTTCCGGCCCGCAGACGAGGAGCTGGGTTTTAAGGCCCAGGGCGGTCGCAATGTTGACGTAGGGCGGGTAGTAGGGCGCGGCCAACGCGATGGTGTCGCCGGGGTGCAGGGCGGAGAGAAAGGCGAGCGGGAAGGCGCCGGAGGCGCCGTTGGTGATGGCGATGCGGGCGGTGGGGATTGCAACGCCGTACCAGTCGCTGATGTGGGCGGCGATGCGCTCGCGCAGGGCAGCGCGGCCAAGCGCCTCGGTATAGCCCATCGGGTCGCCGGCGGAGAGCGCTGTGGCGGCGGCGCGGGCCGCGCCGGCGGGCAGCCCGGTGGCGGGCTGGCCGACTTCCATGCGCAGAATGCGCGGCGCGCCTCGCGGCTGGGTGAGGGCGCGCTGGTTGGCGCGGCGCACCACGTCCATGACGCGGAAGGGCGGGACGGCGGCGCCGATGCCTTGTTTTAGCATAAGTAAGATTGTTCTTTTTTTGCAAAAAAAGAACCAAAAAAACTCTTGTTATTCTGGGCCATGGGCGCTTTCACCAGCACGGTGTAAAGTTAGCAAAAGTTTTTTGGTTACTTTTTTTCAAAAAAGTAACTGCTTCCTTACCTTCCTCCGATCGCCAACCCACCGCCCCGCGCATCCGCCGCCGCCGTGCAACTGCCCTCGCCGCCAGACACCAGGCCGGGGCAAGAGATGACGTTGGCGCGGCCGGGATCGGGCGTATTGACTGTCTGACGGGCGAGCGCGGCCTGCATCGCGTCCAGCGCGGCCTGGGCGGCGGCGGCCTGGCCGGTGCCGGTGACGGCGGCGCGGAAGCGGCCGCCGGCGGTGGCGATGGCGGCGGCGAGGATGGGCGCGGGGTTTTCACGCGGGGATCGTGCCAGCAATATGCCGGTGCCGGCGGCAATGCGGCCGGTGCCGAACAGGTTGTTCATGGTGGTGGCGCAGGCGACCGCGCCGCCGTCTTTGTCCAGCGCCATGAAGGCGGCGGAGGCGGGTAATATGGCGCCGGTGGCGGCGGGTTGCGGCAGGGCGGCGATGTCAAAACCGTTCTGGCTGGCGGCGGCGGGCGGCGCGAATTGCGGGACGGCTTGCTGCAGGTCGGCAGCGGACAAATTGGCGCCGGCCGCATCCGCGGCGGCGGCAAAATTTTGCGCGAAGCCGCCGTTGTAAAAACCGGCGACGCCCTGGGTGCGCAGCACTTCCAGCGCGGCAGCGAGATCCGGCTGCTGCAGCGTGGCGCCGGCTTGCAGCGCGGCGCCGTTCTCGCCAAAAACCTCGGCCGCCGCCGGGTCCGCCAGCAGGGCCGGGCCGACGACCTGCAGATCCGCCGCCAGAGCCTGCGAGACGGGCACGCCGCCGGCCAGCCGCTCGGCCGGGACGATGATGGCGGCGTAGGGCAGCTGGCCGTATTTCGCCTGCATCGCCAGCAGGCCGCGGGCCAGCGTGGGCACCGCGGCCGGCCGGCCGCCGCCGGGCGCGGCCGGCTCGCCGGGCGGGAAGATGAGCGTGGCGGCGGGCGCGTTGGGCATGGCGATGACGCAGGCGCCGCCGCCGCCCAGCCCGGCGCGCGATGGCAGGGTGACGGCCATGGCAAAGCCCTCGGCCGCCGCCGCGTCCGCCGCGTTGCCGCCCTGATTGAGCACGGCGCGGCCGATCAGCGCGGCCTGCGGCTCGTCCGCCACCGCGTAGCCGAACACCGTGGGGGTGGCGGCGCTCTGGCCCAGGCTGGAATCCGTGCCGCCGCCGAACAATTCGTGGCTGACGCCGCAGGAGGAGAGCAGGAGCAGGCAGGCGAGGCGGAGCGGGGAGCGGGACAAATTGTTTGATCCTGGATTTTTGCGGCCGGGCGGCGGGGGTTGCTTAACGATGAATTTTTTTCCCGGCAACCGCACCCGGCGGGTTTCCCCTGGCCCGCTCCTGAAGAACCGGCGGCATCCTCTAAAATGTCCTCGCCGCCATGCCTTGGTTGTCCTATAACGGAGGTCATGACCGACGATCCCGAAAATCTGGTCTTGCGCTATCTCCGGCGGCTTGATGCCAAAATCGACTCCCTGGCGGAAACGCAGCGGGATCATGGCGGGCGTCTGACTCGCATTGAGGTTGCTCTGGCGGGGCTTCGGCGCGACCAGGCGAGCGATGCCGAGACTTTGGCTTATTCGTCGGCGCGGAGCGACCGGCTGAGCACTCGCGTGGACCGGATCGAACGGCGTCTTGATCTCGCGGACCAGCCAGAACCTGGCGCCTCCGAATGAGCGCTGCCTCCGCCTTCGGAGGCCCAAAATAAATCGCTAGTCGATCACATCCGCCTCCGGCCGGTCGTTGCCGGCCGAGGTCTCCGTGTGCCACTTGCCTTGGTTGTCCTGCCACTGGATGATCGTCGTATCGCCCGGTACGCGTTGCTCGGCCGCGGCGCGCTTGGCGGCGCGCAAAGCCGCGTCATGCGTGGCGAACGGCTCCGAAAACACGTTGCCGAGCTTGTAGGCGTAGCCGCCGTCGTGCGGGACGATGTGGTAGTGGATGTGGGTCATTTTTTTGCTCCCTCCGTTCGGGCGACGATATGGCGCGAACGCGGATCACTCAAGCCGGTCAACCCGCAACAAGGCCGGAAAATACTTCATCCAGGCCAGGGCGACCAGAATGCAGCCGACGCCGCCGAAAATCACGGCCGGAATCGCCCCCATCAGCCCGGCGGCGATGCCGCTCTCGAAATCGCCGAGGTTGTTGGAGGCGTTGATGAACAGGTAGTTGATGGCGCTGACGCGGCCGCGCATGTCGTCCGGCGTGCGCAGTTGCACCAGGGACATGCGGATGACGACGCTGATGGTGTCCGCCGCACCCATGACGAACAGCGCGATGAGCGAGAGTGCCAGGTTGCGCGACAGGCCAAAAATGATGGTGGCCACACCGAACACGATGACGCCGGCGAACATGCGCCGGCCGGTGCCGCGGGTAAACTGGCGGCCGGTGAGAATCACGGTGGTGACCAGCGCCCCGGCCGCGATGGCGCCGCGCAGCAGCCCGACGCCCCACGCGCCGGTGTGCAGAATGTCGCGCGCGAAAATCGGGAACAGCCCGGCGGCGCCGCCCAGCAGCACGGCAAACAAATCCAGCGACAGCGCGCCCAGAATCGCCGGGTTGCGCCAGACGAAACCGGCGCCGGCGAACAGGGTGGACCAGTCCGGCGGCGGCCTGGCCGAGACCGGGCGGGTGAGCACGATGGCGCCATTGGCGGCGGTGGCGGCCAGCCACAGGGCGGTCATCATGGCATAGGGCAGCGCGGGCAGCGCGGCATACGCAAAGCC
>PLFB01000212.1:0-1583 GCA_003137135.1 Acetobacteraceae bacterium | reverse complement strand
ATCTGCAGCACGCGCTGGCGCGGATAGCGGTCCGCCGCGTGGCCGGCGGCGAAGGTGAGCACCGCCATCGGGATGAACTGCGTGAGGCCCGCCAGGCCCAGCGCATAGGCGCTGTGGGTGAGCGCATAAATCTGCCAGCCGATGCAGACCGCGCCGATCTGATACGCGACGGAAGACAGCACCCGGCCCACCAGCAGCAGAAAAAACGGCTTTTCGCGCAACAGCGTCAGCGCGTGGGGGGAGGAGGACATGGCAGGGCTATAGGCGAGGGGCTAGCCCCAAGCCAAGCCGCGCCGGCCCGTTATGTCCGGCCCGGCTGGTCCTGATGTTTGACGAGCCAATATACGATGCCGAGCGCCAGGATCGCGGCGGAGAGCGCAAACACCTCGTTAGCCTCGGCCTCGCCGATATCCAAAATGATGAATTTGCGCACCATGGCCAGCATCGCGATCAGCACGACCGAGCGCACGCGCACCACGCTCTCCTGCCGGGCCAGCACCATCAGCAGCGAGTGCTTGAATTCCAGCGCGATGATGACGGTGAAAATCATGCCGAACACCGCCTGGAAAACCGCCTGGTTTTCCGGCTGCAGCCCGCCCGCGAACAGCAGTTGCAGCACCGCCAGCGCCAGATGCCAGGTGGCCGCCGCGACCACCGCGATGATCAGCCCGGTCAGAATGAGAATGACGCTGTGCTCAAAACTTTCGTAAACGGACAGCCCGTCGAAGGATCGCCAGAACGGCGCCGCGGCGCGGCGCGCCTCGGCGCCGGGCTCGCCGGCGCCGAGGGTGGTATCGCCATCAGGCATTGATGGGAATGCGTTTCACCTGCGTCTGCGCCTCCAGCCGCTTGCCGCAGGTGATCGTCAGCACGCCGTTCTTGAACGAGGCGCTGATTTTCTCGGGGTCGATGTCCGGGCCAAGCTGCAGGTTGCGCTGGAACCGGCCATGCCAGCGCTCGCTATAGAGCGGCTTTTCGGACTCGACCTTTTTCTCGCCCTTCAAACTCAGCACGCCGTCCGCCAAGGAAATCTCGACATCCTTTTCCTCCAGCCCCGGCAAATCCGCGACGATCTGCAGGTTTTCGCCGCTCTCCTTCACCTCCACATGCGGCCAGGTGGAAGACCAGTTGGTGCGCGCGAACGGCACGCCGAAACTCGCCGAAAAATCGTCCAGCATGCGGTTCATGTTGCGATGCAGAGCGAGAAACGGATCCGTATCCTCGACGCGCGCGGGCCCCAGGTCGCGATTGCGCGCCCAGGGGATCAGATCGGTTAAAGCCATAAAACACCTCCAACGATGAGGGCAGGCAGATTTTCTGGGCAGCTTCCGCCTACCCGGTATTGCGTGACGCCGGACCCTCAATAGGCATCCGGCGGATGAAAACTGGTTGCGAAAGGCGAGGGATTCAAGAAGGCGCTTTTTTGAAAAAAAGCCCCTCCGCGGGTGCGGCGCAAAAAACTTTTGCGGGCGGGCTGCGGCGTCGCCGGTGTCTTTAATCGCCTCCGCTGGAGGAGATTAAAGACACCGGCGACGCCGCAGCCCGCCCGCAAAAGTTTTTTTGGTTACTTTTTTTTCAAAAAA
>PLFB01000023.1 GCA_003137135.1 Acetobacteraceae bacterium | reverse complement strand
CGTCCCTCACATTGATGGTGTGACGGAGTCGAGGCGTTGACCTTGCTCCAAGCATCAAGGAGAGACGACCATGGACCATTATGCAGGAATCGATGTGTCATTGGAATACTCCAGCGTGTGCGTTGTGGATGCGAACGGCAAGATCATTCGTGAAGGCAAGGTGGCCAGCGAGCCGGATGCGTTGATCGGCTGGCTCAGGTCGCTGGGCTATGAGCTGAACCGGATAGGGCTGGAGGCCGGCCCGTTGTCGCAGTGGCTTTTTGCGGCGATGCGGAAGGCGGGGCTGGCGGTCGAACTATTGGAGACGCGGCACGTGCGCGATGCGTTCAAGGCGATGCCCGTGAAGTCGGATCGCAATGATGCGCGCGGTATAGCGCAATTGATGCGGCTCGGCTGGTTCAGGCCGGTGCACTGCAAGTCGATGAACGCGCAGGAAGTACGAGCGGTCCTGACGGCTCGCAAGCTGGTTCAGACCAAGCTTCTGGATGTCGAGAACAGCCTGCGGGGGATTTTGCGCGGCTTCGGACTGAAGGTTGGCAAGACCACGGCCCGGAGCTTTGCCGAACGCATCCAGGAGCTGGTGAAGGGTCATCCGCACCTGGAGGCGATCGGCGAGGCGCTGCTCTCGGTGCGTGCCGTTCTGCTGCGCGAGTTCAACGGCTTTGAGAAGCGAGTGCGGGTGATGGCGCGCACGGATGCGAGAACCAGGCTGCTGATGTCGACGCCGGCAGTGGGTCCGATCGTGGCGCTCACCTATGCTTCGGCGATCGACGATCCGGCACGGTTCAAGTCGTCGAAGCAAGCGGGAGCGCATTTCGGCCTCACACCGAAGAAGCATCAGTCCGGCGAGACCGACTACTCAGGGCGGATCAGCAAGATCGGCGACGCCTCGGTGCGCGAGGCGCTCTACCAGGCCGCTCACGTCATGCTGACAAAACCAGTCAAAGGCTGCTCGCAGCTTAAGAGCTGGGCGATGCGGATCGCGAGGCGAGCCGGCAGGAGCAAAGCGAAAGTCGCGCTGGCGCGGAAACTCGCGGTGATCCTGCATCGCATGCTCGCCAGCGCAACGCCCTTCAACGCCGCTGCAGCCGCAGCTTAACAGGGAGACGCAGGTTTTCGGGCGGCTCACGACACCAGCCTTCCCGAAGCGAAGTCCCTTCGCCGGGACGATGGATCGGGTCAGACCGTCATCCGGGATGTCGACGCATCTCCAAGATGTGATCACGCTTCCGTAGATTGGCCGGCCTATCCTCCACGAACCCCATCAGGCGACGGCCTTGCGCCGATCCCGTACAGAAGCACGTCCCCGGCGAATGGATAACGCAAAAAGGGATTGACTTATCGAGGCCCGTTACAGAAGCCCGGATGAGCCAACGGGTCGGCGCGAAGCGCCGCCCGATGACAGGCTCCGCGAAGCAATCCATTCTTCCTTTGATGCACGATGGATTGCTTCGCTTCGTTCGCAATGACGGGGGGCCGGGTTGTTGCCGAACGGAGAAGATTTTTTAGGGGGGTGTTAGGAGGGGGTGGGTGGACTTATGTTACGGGGGCTAAGGTAATTTTGGCCTGAATTGTAAAGGAAAATGCAGATGGGTATTTTAAGCTGGCTGATTCTGGGCCTGATCGCTGGATTTGTGGGCAGCAAGATTGTCAATAAATCGGGTGACGGGTTGATTATCGATATCGTGCTGGGGATTGTGGGCGCGTTTGTGGGTGGGTTTGTGTTTCATCTGCTGGGGTTTGCGGGCGTGACGGGGCTGAATATCTACAGCATGATTGTCGCGATTGTCGGCGCCATTGTTGTGCTGGTGGCGTATCACGCCATTGCGGGGCGCAGAATCGCGTAATGTGACGCGGCGGCGGCTTGTGGGCCGCCGCCGCTTTCACTGCTGGGCTGGGGATGGCATAAAAGGCTATGCGAATCCTGTATCATTTGCCGTTGTCTCCGTTTGCGCGAAAGGTGCGCGTGGTGCTGGCGGAGAAGCGGCTGCCGTTTGAGCTGCGGGTTGAGAAAGTCTGGGAGCGAAGGCCGGAGTATCTGGAGATGAATCCGGCTTGCACGGTGCCGACTTTGGTTGAGGATAATGGGCGGGTGGTGCCGGATTCGGGGGTGATTTGCGAGTATCTGGATGAGGCTTATCCGGATTTGGCGCTGATGGGGCGCAATGTGGATGAGCGGATCGAGGTGCGGCGGCTGGTGACGTGGTTTGACCAGAAATTCGCGCAGGAGGTGCTGCGGAATCTTTACTGGGAAAAGACGATCAAGCAGGCGCTGGGGCTGGGGGCGCCGGAGGGGGCGGCGTTGCGGGCGGGGGCGGCGAATTTAAAACATCATTTGTTGTATATCGGTTGGCTGGCGGAGCATCGGAAATGGCTGGCGGGGTCGCAGCTTTCCATGGCGGATTTTTGTGCCGCGGCGTTTTTGTCGTCGCTGGATTTTATGGGGGATGTGGATTGGGGGACGTGTCCGGCGGCAAAGGATTGGTATGCGCGGATGAAGTGCCGGCCGGCGTTCCGGGCGGTGTTGAATGATAGGGTGGGGGGGGTGACGCCGCCGCCGCATTATGGGGATTTGGATTTTTAATGGCGGCGACGTTGCTGGTGTTCGGGTTTGGGTATTCGGGGCGGGCGGTGGCGAAGGCCGCGTTGGGTGCGGGGTTTGCGGTTGTGGCGACGTCGCGGGAGCCGGGGAGGGTTGCGGCGGAGGAGGGGGTTGAGATTATTCATTTTGAGGATGCGGAGGAGGCAATTTTGGAGGCCTCGCATCTTTTGGCGACGGCGGCGCCGGGGGAGCGCGGGGATCCGGTGCTGCAGAGATATGGGGCGCAGATTGCGGTGAGTTCGGTGGGGTGGATGGGGTATCTTTCGACCACCGGGGTTTATGGGAATCGGGATGGAGGGTGGGTGGATGAGGATTCTGAGCCGGCGCCTGTGTCTGACAGGGCGAAGCGCAGGGTGGAGGCGGAGAAGGCTTGGGCTGAGTTTGAGGGGCAGGCGGCGGTGGATGTGTTTCGGCTGGCGGGGATTTATGGGCCGGGACGGTCGATGTTTGATGACCTGAGGGAGGGAACGGCGCGCAGGGTCAAGAAGCCGGGGCATTTGTTCGGGCGGATCCATCGGGAAGATATCGCGCGCGGGGTGGTGGCGGCGATGAAGACCGCGGGGAATTCGGGCGTTAGGATTTTTAACTTTACGGATGACGAGCCGGCGGCGAGTGCTGATGTGGTGGTGGAGGCGGCCAGACTGTTGGGCGTGGCGCCGCCGGAGGCGGTGGCGTTTGAGGAGGCGAGGGCAAAAATGTCCCCGATGGGGTTGAGCTTTTGGGCGGAGAACCGGCGCGTGGGGAATGAAAAAACCAAGAAGGCGCTGGGGATTGAATGGAAGTACCCGAGTTATCGAGAGGGTTTAAGAGGAATCCTCGGCGAGGAGGGTGGCCAGGGTTTGGGTGAGGAGTTGTAAATCCTGGTCGCGGGAGAGGCGGTGGTCGCCGTCCTTGACGAAAATGAGGCGGACATTTTCGGATTCTAAGCGCTCGGCGAGGATTAGGGAGCGTTGCCAGGGGACGTCCGGGTCGTTCATGCCGTGCAGGATGCGGACGGGCACGGTGATGTGGATGGGGGCGCGCAAAACCAGGTGGTGGCGACTGTCGTCCAGGAGCTTTTGGGTGATGGGGGCGGGCGGGCCGTAGGCGCTGGGGGGGTGGAAGAAGCCCTGGGTGGCGAGCGCTTCGCGCTGGGCGGGTTGCAGGTTGGGCTCGATGAGGTCGGCCGCAAAATCGGGGGCGGGGGCGATGAGGAGGAGGGCGGTGAGGCGGGCCGAGAAACGCTTGGCGAGGAGGAGGGAAATCCAGCCGCCCATGGAGGAGCCGATCAACAGCAATGGCTTGTTGGCGGTGACTTCGGTGATGATGAGGGCGGCGTCCTCGGTCCAGGCGCCGATGGTGCCGTCGGCGAAATCGCCGCCGGATTGGCCGTGGCCGGAATAGTCCAGGCGCAGATAGGCCTGGCCGGCGGCCTTGCAGGCTTCGTGCAGGAGCGTCGCCTTGGTGCCGGACATGTCGGAGGCGAAGCCGGAGAGAAAAACCACCACCGGGCTGTGGCCGTCTTGCCACTGGTAGGCGAGTTGTACGCCGTCCGGGCGGGAGAGGAAGAATGCGGTCAGGGGAAACCTCCCATCGGGTTGTAAAGCGTGTTAGCGGCTGAGCGATGACTGAACGGAGCCGCAAGATACTGCAAGTGCTGCCGAAGCTGGAGACCGGCGGGGCGGAAAGGGTGGTGGTGGAGACGGCGGAAATGCTGACGCAATTGGGGCATAAGGCGCTGATTGCCTGCGAGATCGGGCCGCTGTCGCAGGCGGCGTTAAGGGCGGGGGCGGAGATTGTGCAACTGCCGCTGGCGACGAAATCGCCGATTTCGATGCGGCGGAATGCGGGGCGGCTGGAGCGGCTGATCGAGGAGCGGGGGGTTGACCTGGTGCATGCGCATTCGCGGGCGCCGGCGTGGTCGGCGCTGTGGGCGGTGAAGCGGACGAAGACGCCGTTCGTGACGACGTATCATGGCAGTTACAGTGAGGATGCGCCGTTCAAGCGGCAGTATAATGGGGTGATGGCGGAGGGGGATCGGGTGATCGCGGTGAGCCAGTTCATCGCGCGGCTGGTGCGGGAGCGGCACGGGGTGGGGGAGGAGAAGCTGCGCATTATTCCGGGCGGGGTGGATGTGAAGAAATTCGATCCGGCGAGCGTGCTGGGGGACCGGGCGTCGCGGCTGGCGACGGCGTGGCGGCTGGATATGGGGGCGCCGACGATCATGCTGCCGGGGCGGCTGACGAGTTGGAAGGGGCAAAAACTGGCGATTTCGGCGCTGGCGCTGGTGGCGAATGCGTCGGCACAGTTGGTGTTGGTGGGCGGGGATCAGGGGCGGGAGACTTATGCGCAGAGTTTGGTGAGCCACGCGCAGGGGCTTGGACTGGCGGGGCGGGTCCGGATTGTGGGGCATACCGAGGATATGCCGGCGGCCTTGATGCTGGCGGATGTGGTGCTGAATGCGAGCACGGAGCCGGAGGCGTTCGGGCGTGTGGTGGTGGAGGCGCAGGCGATGGGGCGGGTTGTGGTGGCGGCGAACCATGGCGGGGCGGCGGAGACGATTATTGACCGGGTGACGGGGATACTGGTGCCGCCGGGGGATGCGGAGGCGCTGGCGGGGGCGATCGACTGGGTGCTGGCGCTGACGCCGGAGGAGCGGATCGCGTGGGGACTCCGGGCGCGAACGATGGTATCTGAAAATTATTCCGTCACCGCGATGCAGTACGGTGTGATGAAGGTTTATGGAGAGTTGTTGGATTGAGGGTGCTGGTCATCAGGCATGGGGCGCTGGGTGACATTGTGCTGACGTTTCCGGCGTTTGAGGCGATCCGGCGGGCGCATGCGGGGGATGTGGTGGTGCTGCTGACGACGGCGGGGTTTGCGGGGTTTTTGGAGAAAAGTCCGTGGTTTGATGAGGTGATGGTGGATGCGAAGCCGGAAGCCTGGGATTTGCCGGGGCTGATGGCGCTGCGGCGGCAGTTGCGCGGGTTTGATGTGGTTTATGATTTGCAGACGTCGTCGCGGTCGGCGCGGTATTTTGCGCTGGCGGGGAAGCCGAGATGGAGCGGGATTTCGGCGGGGTGCTGCTGGCCGCACGACAATCCGAAGCGGGATTTTTTGCATTCGCGGGAACGGATCGCGGAGCAGCTTGCCAAGGCGGGGGTGAAGGTGGCGGGGGCGCCGAATCTTTCCTGGCTGCGAGGGGGAGTTGAGCGGTTTCGGCTGCCGGCGAAATATGCGGTGCTGGTGCCGGGGGCGTCGGCGCATCGGCCGGAAAAGCGGTGGCCGGAGCAGAAATTTGGCGCGCTGGCGGTGCGGTTGGCGATGCCGGCGGTGGTGGTGGGGGGGAAGGATGAGGCGCCGTTGGCGGCGGTAATTAGGTCGTTTACGCAGAGGGCGTTGGATTTGACGGGGAAGACCGATCTTTCGGAGCTGGCGGGGGTGGTGGCGGGGGCCGTGCTGGCGGTGGGGAATGACACGGGGCCGATGCATCTGGCGGCGGCGCTTTCGGTGCCGAGCGTGGTGCTGTTTTCGGGGGCGAGCGATCCGGCGTTGACGTGTCCGCGGTATCCGGATGGGGGGTGGCCATCGGTGCTGCAGGCGCCGCATTTGTCCGGGGTTTCGGTGGCGCAGGTTGTGGCGGCGCTGCCTTAGAAGAAGAGTTATCCGCAGATTACGCAGATTACGCAGATGATGTGGCTAGGTGGGTGGTTTTGCGTGGCAGGGAGGGGATTTGGCGGGAAAGTCGTGGATGCCAGCGTGCGCTGGCATGACGGGGCGCTGGCTGGGGAGTGGCCACAGTTTGGCCGTTGAGGGGCTGTAGTATATTAGAAGTTTTTCGCGCGCTTTTTTTCAAAAAAGCGCTGCTTTCTTTTTACTTTGGGAGTTTTTGCGATGCCTGCGATTACGTTGCCTGATGGATCCGTGCGCCAGTTTGCTGGGGCGGTGACGGGCGCGACCGTGGCGGCGGATATCGGGCCGGGGCTGGCGAAGGCGGCGCTGGCGATGGTGGTGAATGGGGAATTGCGGGATCTGTCTCGGGAAATCGAGGGGGATGCCGCGGTGCGGTTTGTGACGCGCAAGGATGAGGCGGCGCTGGGGATGATCCGGCATGACGCGGCGCATGTGCTGGCGGAGGCGGTGCAGGCGTTGTTTCCGGGGACGCAGGTGACGATCGGGCCGGCGATCGAGAACGGGTTTTATTATGATTTTTTCCGGAATGAGCCGTTCACGCCCGAAGATTTTCCGGCGATTGAAGCGAAGATGCGCGAGATTGTCGCCGCAAATGCGAAGTTTGAGCGGGAAGTTTGGACGCGGGAGGGAGCAGAATCGTTTTTTGAGGCGCGGGGGGAGCGGTTCAAGGCTGAGTTGATCCGGGATTTGGGGGCGGATCAGGAAATCACGGTTTACCGGCAGGGGGAGTGGCTGGATTTGTGCCGGGGGCCGCATATGCGGGGAACGGGGGATGTGGGCCAGGCGTTCAAGCTGATGAAGGTGGCGGGGGCGTATTGGCGGGGGGATCATCGCAACCCGATGCTGTCGCGGATTTATGGGACGGCCTGGCGGGATGCGAAGGAGTTGGAAGCTTACTTGCACCAGTTGGAGGAGGCGGAGAAGCGGGACCATCGACGGATTGGGAAGGAGATGGATCTGTTTCATTTCCAGGAAGAGGCGGTGGGGCAGGCGTTTTGGCATCCGAAGGGGTGGAAGATTTACCGCACGATGGAGGCGTATATGCGCCGGCGGCTGGAGGCGGCGGGGTATGAGGAGGTGCGGACGCCGCAGCTGGTGGATTTGAAGCTTTGGGAGGCGTCAGGCCATTGGGAGAAGTTTGGCAAAAATATGTTCGTGGCGGAGGTGGCGGATGAAGCGGCGAAGCTGGCGCTGAAGCCGATGAATTGTCCGTGCCATGTGCAGATTTTTAAGCAGGGGTTGCGCTCGTACAGGCAGTTGCCGTTGCGGATGGCGGAGTTTGGGGCGTGCCATCGGTATGAGCCGAGCGGGGCGCTGCATGGGCTGATGCGGGTGCGGGCGTTTACGCAGGATGATGCGCATATTTTTTGTACGGAGGCGCAGATTGCTTCGGAGACGGTGAAGTTTGTGGAGCTGCTCTCGGGGATTTATCGGGATTTTGGGTTTGAAGAGTTTGCGGTAAAATTTTCGGATCGGCCGGGGTTAAGGGCTGGGAGCGATGAGGTTTGGGATCGGGCGGAGGGGGCGCTGAAGGAGGCGTGCGCGACGGCGGGGGTGGAATATACGCTCAACCCGGGGGAGGGGGCATTTTATGGGCCGAAGCTGGAATTCGTGCTGCGGGATGCGATCGGGCGGGACTGGCAGTGCGGGACGCTGCAGGTGGATTTTGTGCTGCCGGAACGGCTGGATGCTGAGTATGTGACGGCGGAAAGTGGGCGGGCTCGGCCGGTGATGCTGCATCGGGCGGTGCTGGGGAGTTTTGAAAGGTTTTTGGGAATACTGATTGAGCAGTATGCGGGAAGGTTTCCGCTGTGGCTGGCGCCGGTGCAGGTGGTGGTGGCGACGATTGTGTCCGATGCGGATTCTTATGCCGGCGAGGTGGCCGAGGCGCTGCGGGCGGCAGGGCTGGCGGTGGAGGTGGATGTCTCGAATCAGAAGATCAATGCGAAGATTCGGGAACACAGTTTGCGGCATGTGCCGAATATTTTGGTGGTGGGGCGCAAGGAGGCTGAGGAAAGGACGGTGGCGTTGAGAAGGCTGGGCGGGGCGGCGCAGGAGGTGTTTTCGCTGGATGAGGCGGTGGCGGCGTTGCGGGGGGAGGCTATGGCGCCGGATTTGCGATAGACTCTGGTTCTGTTGGGGAATAATGTGCATTGGATATGCGCATTGAGATGAGGTGGTGAGATGCCTGATTCGGGACCGGTACCGCCGGCTAGGCGGCGGGCGACGAATGTGACGCTTTCGGAGGCTCTGGTGGGGCTGGCGAAGGAGCTGGGGGTCAATGTGAGCCAGGCTTGCGAGGCGGGGCTGGCGGCGGAGGTGAAGGCGGCGGGGGCGAAGAAGTGGCTGGAGGAGAATCGGGAGGCGATTGAGTATTGTAATCAGTATGTTGAGGAAAACGGGTTGCTGCTGGAGGAATACAGGACCTGGTTTTGATGCGGTTTGATGTTTACACGCCGCCGCGGCCGTCCCGCGCCGCTTTTTTGGTGGAGGTCCAATCTGATTTTGTCTCTGACCTGCCGACAAAGATGGTGATTCCATTGGTATTGAGGGAAAATTATCGGTCGCCGATCAAGGAGCTCCATCCAATTCTGGAAATTGCCGGCCAGTTGCATGTTTTGCTGACACACGAGGTGGGCAGCGTTCAAAAAAAGCAACTGCAACGGCCGGTCGGCTCGCTTATGGCGTATCGGGACGAAATTACGCGGGCGTTGGATTTGTTGTTTACCGGGTTTTAGGCTGCCATGCGGCAGCGGGGTTTTAGGCTGCCATGCGGCAGCAGGGTTTTAGGCTGCCATGCGGCAACGGAGGTTTAGGCTGGCATGCGGTGGGGTGATTGCGCGGGGGGGGCATATTCGACTAAGCCAGGAATTCTGAACTTTTATAGGAGACTTCCATAGCCAGACCGCCAGCGCCACCCACGCCGCCCTCACGCGAAGGGCCTAGGGTCAACGATGAAATAAGAATTCCGCAAGTCCGATTGATCGACCAGAATGGGGAAATGCAGGGGGTGCTGAGCACCCGTGAGGCTATTGCGCGCGCCTTCGCCGTGGGGCTGGACCTGGTGGAGATCAGCCCGAACGCCGAGCCGCCGGTGGCGAAAATTCTGGATTATGGGAAATTTAAGTACGAGCAGCAGAAAAAGCGCAACGAGGCGCGCAAGAAGCAGAAAATCGTCGAGATTAAGGAAGTGAAGGTGCGGCCGAACATCGACGAGAATGATTACCAGGTGAAATTGCGGTCGATGAAGAATTTTATCGGCGAGGGCGATAAGGTGAAGGTGACACTGCGGTTCCGCGGGCGGGAGATGGCGCACCAGGAATTGGGGGTGAAAGTGCTGGAGCGGATCCGGGGGGATATGGATACCGAAACGAAGGTGGAACAGATGCCGAAGATGGAAAACCGCCAGATGGTGATGGTGCTTTCGCCTAAGTGAAGGCAAGCAAGCAGTTACTTT
>PLFB01000194.1 GCA_003137135.1 Acetobacteraceae bacterium | reverse complement strand
ACGTGGCGGACGATGGTGTCGGCCATCTGGGTAAAGCCCTCGGCGTCGGAGGTGATTTCGCGGCCGAAGCGGCGCTTGAGGCGCTCGGCGGAGAGCTGGATGGGGGTGAGGGGGTTCTTGATTTCATGCGCGATGCGGCGGGCGACGTCGGCCCAGGCGGCCTTGCGCTGGGCGGAGAGCAGTTCCGTAACGTCGTCGAAGGTGACGATGAAGCCGTCGGCGGCGCCGCCTTTGAGCTCGGCGCCGATGCGGACCAGCAGGACGCGCTTGGCCATGGCGGGGCCGTGTTCCAGTTCGACGGTGATGGGCTTTTCGGGTGCGGCGGCGACGTCGGCCAGCAGGGGCGCGAATTCCGGGGCGACTTCGGCGAGCGGCAGACCGATTTTGCTTTGCAGGTCGATGGCTAAAAGTTCGGCGGCGGCCTTGTTGGGCAGTTCGATGCGGCCTTTGGCGTCCAGGCCGATGACGCCGGCGGAGACGCCGGCCAGCACGGTTTCGGTGAAGCGGCGGCGTTCGTCGAGCTGGCGGTAGGCGTCCATCAGCTCGGTGCGCTGCTCGGCGAGCTGGCCGGTCATGCGGTTGAAGGCGCGGGAGAGGCCGGCGACCTCGTCGCCGGTCGCGACTTCCGGCACGCGCACCGCGAGGTCGCCTTCGCGCACGCGCTCGGCGGCGCGCATCAGGTGGCCGATGGGGCGCGCGATCTGGTTGGCGAGCACCAGGCCGATGAGCACGGCGGCGGAGAGCACCAATAACGCGACGGTGGCGAAAATCAGGGCGAAGGAGATTTCCAGTGCGCCGCGGTTTTGCGAGAGGCGCTGGTATTCGGCGACCGCCTCCTGGGTGCGGCGGACGTGATCGAGGATGGTGGGATCGACCGGGCGCTCAATGAGCAGCATCGAGGCCGGTTCCGTGTCGAGCTGGGCGATGGCGCGCTCCAGGGTGGCGTCCGGCGCGCTGATGACGACGACGCGGCCGCCGCGGGCGGCGGCGATGTCGGCCTGGCTCGGCATGGTGATGCCCATGCCGCCGAGGTAGATGCCGGCGGTGGCGATCTGCTCGCGGGTGACGGGGTCGATGATGGCGGCCTCGGTGAGGCCCCGGATGCCGACCTCCTGCGAGAGGAAATTGGCGAGGCCGCTGGAATCGCCGAGATAGATCGAGCCGTTCTGGAACAAATCGTTGGCAATGGTGAGGGCGGCGACGGTGATGTCGTTATTGTGCTCGTCCAGATAGCCCTGGGCGACCTGGCTGGACTGGTCGAGCGCGGACTGCACGCGCTGGTTGAACCAGGCCTGGATGCCGATGTTGAAGAACACGGTTGCGAAGATCGCGACCAGGATGGCGGGGACGGCGGCGACCCCGCCGAACAGGAAGACCAGGCGGACATGCAGGCGGGCGCCGGCGGCGCCGCGCCGGCGCTCCAGCACGACGCGGGTGACGCGGCCGACCAGGACGATGATGAGGAGGAGGAGAACCGCGAAATCCCCCACCGACAGACCGACGGCGAAGGAGGAATGGATGGTGAGTTTGACGCGCCCGGCGAGGATGGCGAAGGTGGCGATGCCGAGCGCCAGGGCGGTGGAGGCGAGCAGGAGGGTGGAGACGCGGCCGAGCACGAGGTCCAGCGTCATCGAGGCGCGGGAGCGGTTGGCGGGGAGGTCGTCGAATGTGTCGGACATTAGGGGTTTGGCGCGTGGCGAGGGGCGTTGGATGTGAGGCGAAGGGGTTTGTGGTTTGGTGCGGGGGCGTAGGAAGATGGATTGCTTCGCTTCGCTCGCAATGACGGGGAGGGGCTACCCCACACGCCGCTGCACCCCGATGCCGTGTTCGCGGATTTTTTTGCGCAGCGTGTTGCGGTTGAGGCCGAGCAAGGCGGCGGCGCGGATTTGGTTGCCGCGGGTTTCGGCCAGGGTCATGCGGATCAGGGGGCGTTCGAGTTCCGCCAGCGCGCGCTCGTAGAGGACGCCTTCCTCGCCGCTTTCGCGGATCGCCGCCAGCAGGCGGCTGACATGCCGTTCGACCACTGTCGCCATCGTATCCGTCTCATCGCCGCGCGCGGGCGCGGCTTCTTCCACCGCCACGTAGTCGGCGAGTTCAGGCGCCAATATGGTTTCTGTGATCACCGATTGCGGCACCAGGGCGGCGAGGCGGCGGATCAAGTTTTCGAGTTCGCGCACGTTGCCGGGCCAGCGATAGGCGGAGAGCATGGCCATGGCGCCGGCATCTATGGTTTTGGCGGGCAGGCCCTCGGCTTGCGCCTTGTTGAGAAAGTGCTGGGCGAGGACGGGGATGTCGTCCGGGCGTTCGCGCAAGGGCGGCAGGCGGATGGGAACGACGTTGAGGCGGTAGAACAGATCCTCGCGGAACTGGCCGCCGCGGATGAGGGCGCGCAGGTCGCGATGGGTGGCGGCGACGATGCGGGCGTTGGCGCGAATCGGCTGGCGGCCGCCGACGGTGGTGAATTCGCCTTCCTGCAGTACGCGCAGCAGGCGGGTCTGGGCTTCGGGCGGCATGTCGCCGATTTCATCCAGAAACAGAGTGCCGCCGTTCGCCTGCTCGAATCTTCCGACATGGCGGTTGGTGGCGCCGGTGAAGGCGCCGCGTTCATGGCCGAAAAGTTCGGATTCGATGAGTTCGCGCGGAATCGCGGCCATGTTGATGGCGACGAACGGGCCGGCGCGGCGGCGGCCGTAATCGTGCAAGGCGCGGGCGACGAGTTCCTTGCCGGCGCCGGATTCGCCGTTGACCATGACGGTGAGGTCGGTGGTCGTGAGGCGGGCGATGACCCGATAGATTTCCTGCATCGCGGGGCTGCGGCCGATCAGCGGCAGCGCTTCCTCGGCGTGTTTTTCCACCGGCGCCGTCGCGGCGGCCGGCAGCGGCTGTTTGACCGCGCGATCGACCACGGCGAGCAGGTCGGCGAGGTCGAAGGGTTTCGGTAAATAATCAAACGCGCCGCGCTGGGTGGCCTGGACGGCGGTGGTGAGCGTGCTCTGCGCGCTCATGACGATGACCGGGAGTTCCGGGCGGATGCGGCGGATGCGCGGGACCAGGTCCAGGCCGTTTTCGTCGGGCATGATCACGTCGGTGATCACCAGGTCGCCCTCGCCATCCTCCACCCAGCGCCACAAGGTGGCGGCGGAGCTGGTGGCGCGGACCTGGTAGCCGGAACGGCCCAGAGCCTGCGTCAGGACCGTGCGTATGGAACGGTCGTCATCGGCGATCAGCACGGTCGGCAAGGTGGTCATGCAAGCTTGCTCACTTTAAATCGCTTTCGTGGGGGTCTTCGAAGACCGGCAGGTTGATGCGGAATTCCGTGCGGCCGGGGCGGCTGTCCACGTCGATCAGGCCGCCATGGTCGGCGACGATTTTGGCGACCAAAGCCAGGCCGAGGCCGCTGCCGGTGGCCTTGGTGCTGATGAAGGGTTCGAACAGATGGCGGCGGATGTCTTCGGGGATGCCGGGGCCGTTGTCGCGCACCGAGACGAACAGCGGCAGGTTGGCGCGGCCGCGGCCGGAGGCGGCGGAGAGCCGGACGCCGTGCTGGAAGCCGGTGGCGAGGTGGATTTCGCCGTCCGGACGCTCCGTGCCGGCGATGGCTTCGGCGGCGTTTTTCACGAGGTTGAGGAGCACCTGGATGAGCTGGTCGCGGTTGCCGTGGACGTGCGGGAGCGAAGGGTCATACGCCTCCACAAATTTGATCCGCGCGGCAAAACCGGAGCCGGCGAGTTTGCGGACGTGTTCGAGGACGCGGTGGATGTTGACGGCCTGGCGCTCGAGTTTTTTCTCGCCAAAAGTCTCCATGCGCTCGACCATGGCGCGGATGCGGTCGGCCTCGTCGCGGATCAGGACGGCGAGTTCGCGGTCGGCGGGCGGCGCGCTGGTTTCCAGCAATTGCGCGGCGCCGCGGATGCCGGAGAGCGGGTTTTTGACCTCGTGCGCCAGAATCGCGGCCATGCCGGTGATGCTGCGGGCGGCGTTGCGCGCGGACATCTGCTGGTCCAGCGCGCGGGCGGCGGAGGAATCCTGCAGGGTGAGCACGACGCAGCCGGGCAGATCGAGCGAGGGCGCGGCCTGGACGGAGGCCTCGCGGCGGGTGAGTTTCTGGCCTTCCATCACCATGTTGTGCTCGGCGATGGTCAGGCCGTCGCGGCGGGCGCGTTCCAGCACCAGAAAAACCGGGTGGTCGGCGTGCAGCAGGTCGGTGAGCGGGGAGCCGAGGAGGCGGGCGCTGGAGGAGCCGAAAAATTCTTCGCCGGCGTAGTTGAGGAAGAGGAAGGAATCGGTTTCGTCCAGCACCGCGACCGCGATCGGCAGGGCGCCGAGGATCTGGCCGTGGTCGATTTTCAGTTTGCTGGGTGCGGGCGTGCGCCGCACCATGCCGAACGCACGTTTAAAGCCGCTCATGCCGCCAGGGCCAGTTCGTCGTCCTGGCGCACAAAGTTCTGGTCTATGAGCGGGTCAAAGAAGTCGTCGATCAGGCGCAGAACGGCGGCGGAATCGTCGAGGCGGTTCATCGCGGCGCGGAAGGCGGCCGAGCCGCGCAGGCCGTGCGAGTACCAGGCGATGTGCTTGCGGGCGAGGCGCACGCCGGCCGGCTCGCCAAAATGCGCGCGGATGGCGGCGTAGTGGCGCAGCAAAATGGCTTTCTGTTCCGCCAGCGCTGGGCTTTCCAGCCGATCCCCGGTTTTCAAATAATGCGCGACCTGGGCCAGAAACCAGGGGCGGCCATAGGCGCCGCGGCCGATCATGACGCCGTCGGCGCGGGAGCGCCGTAACGCCTCGGCCGCGCGAGCCTCGGTGGTGATGTCGCCATTCACAATGACGGGAATCCGCACCGCGTCCTTCACTTGCGCGACAAAATCCCAGTCCGCCGCGCCCTCATAAAACTGCTGGCGGGTGCGGCCGTGGATGGTGACCATGGCGATGCCGGCAGCTTCCGCGATGCGGGCCAAAGCCGCGGCGTTGAGGGAATCGCGGTCCCAGCCCATGCGCATTTTCAGCGTCACCGGCACGTCCACCGCGCGGACCGTCGCGGCCAGAATTTTTTCGGCCAAAAGCTCGTCGCGCATCAGGGCGGAGCCGGCGGTCTGGCCGATCGCCACTTTTTTGACCGG
>PLFB01000150.1 GCA_003137135.1 Acetobacteraceae bacterium | reverse complement strand
CCGATGAAGCCGACCACCGTGTTGACCAGCAGCGGCTTGAAAGCGCGGGCGACGGCGTAGGCGCGCGCCTCGATGGTCTGCTGGTCGATGCCGAAATGCGCGTCGGCCGAGAGTGCGGCGCCCTGGCCGGTTTCGAAATACATCACGTCATCGCCGATCGTGCCGCGTTTGAGCGCCAAGGCCGCGTCCTGCGCCTCGGCCAGAATGTTCAGGTTGATGCCAAAACCTTTGTTCGCGGCCTCCGAGCCGGCGATGGACTGAAACACCAGGTCCACCGCGCCGCCACGGTTCATCACCTCGATCACGTTGGTGACATGCGTCAGCACGCAGGTCTGCGTGGGAATTTCGTAGCGCTGGCGCAGGCCGTCCAGCATGTCCAGCAGTGCCAGGCAGTTGGGCACGTTGTCGGTGGCGGGGTTGATGCCGATGACGGCGTCGCCGGTGCCATAAAGCAGCCCGTCCAACGTGCTGGCGGCGATGCCGCGCAGATCGTCCGTGGGGTGGTTGGGCTGCAGGCGGGTGGAGAGCCGGCCGGGCAGGCCGACGGTGTTGCGGAATTTTTTAACCACCGAGCATTTGCGCGCGACCGCGATCAGGTCCTGGTTGCGCATGAGCTTTGAAACCGCGGCGGTCATTTCCGGCGTCAGCCCGGGTGCCAGGGCGGCGAGGGTGGGCGTGTCGGCCTCGTAGGACAGCAGCCAGTCCCGAAACCCGCCGACCGTGAGGTGCGACACTTTCGCGAACGCCGCGGCGTTATGGCTGTCGAAAATCAGCCGCGTGATTTCGTCGTCCTCGTAGGGGATCAGCGCCTGTTCCAAAAACGTTTTCAGCGGCAAATTGGCGAGCACGGTTTTGGCGGCGACGCGGGTGGCGTCGGTCGGGGCGGCGAGGCCGGCCAGTTCGTCGCCGCTGCGGCGGGGCGAGGCGTAGGCCAGAACCTGTTTTAGGTCCTGGAAGCGATACGTCTCGCCCGCGAGGGTCGTGGCAAACTGGGACATGGCGGCATAAAACGAGGTATTTTACTGCGGCGCAACAGAAATAATCCAACCGAAACCCGGCCTGTTTTAGGCGTACACGTCCACCAGTGATTTGGCGCTGGAGCTGTCCCGCCGGGCCGGCGGGTTGAGCACGGTGATGGAAATCACCGAGCCGCTGGGATTGGTGACGGTGACGGTCACCACGCCGGTGGCGGTGGTCGTCGTGGTCGTGGTGTTGCCGGTGACCGGGGAGGTGGTGGTGACCTTGCTGACCTGCGCGGAGGACGAACCGGACGATGTGGCGGCGGTGGTGCTGCTGGATTTTGCGGCGGCCGGAACCAAGGCGGCGACGGAGGCGTTGAGGGACGTGGGGTTGTTGTTGGCGCCGGAGCCGGCGCCGACGCTGCTGACGGCCAAGTTCATTTTGAACCTCCTAAGGTGATGTGATCGGCGCATTGTCCGTCGCGGCGGTTAACGCCGGATGAAGAACGACTAAACAAACCGTAATTCGAAAGAGAAACTCGGCTTTTTCGCACGCGGGCGACCCGTATGGGGGCGGGCCGCTTACGGCGCACACCCACGCGAGCCGCGGCGAAGGTTTTGCGCGCGCCAGGCGGGGCGGCTTTTTTCAAAAAGCGCTGCTTTCCGGCTTTGCCGGCCTGGCTTGCCTGCGCTAGACCCCCCGCATGAACGAAATCCTTAAAAACACCCTGCGCTCCGGCCCGGACGGAAGCGGGCGGTTCGGCGAGTTCGGCGGCCGGTTCGTCGCCGAAACCCTGATGCCGCTGATTCTGGAGCTGGAAACCGCCTACGAGGCGGCGAAGGCGGACCCGGCGTATCAGTCCGAAATCGCGTATTATCTAAAGCACTATGTCGGGCGGCCGAGCGCGCTGTGGTTCGCCGAGCGGCTGACCAGGGAGCTTGGCGGCGCCAAAATTTATTTCAAGCGCGACGAACTGAACCACACCGGCGCGCACAAGATCAACAACTGTATCGGCCAAATCCTGCTGGCCCGCCGCATGGGCAAAACGCGCATCATCGCCGAAACCGGCGCCGGCCAGCACGGCGTCGCCACCGCCACCGTCTGCGCGCTGTTCGGCCTGCCCTGCACCATCTACATGGGCGCGGTGGACGTGGAGCGCCAAAAGCCCAACGTGTTTCGGATGAAGCTGCTGGGCGCCGAGATCGTGCCCGTCACCTCCGGCGCCGCTACGCTGAAGGACGCGATGAACGACGCCATGCGCGACTGGGTCGCCAACGTGCGCGACACCTTTTACATCATCGGCACCGCCGCCGGCCCGCACCCCTACCCNNTGCGTGATCGGCGAGGAAGCCAAGGCGCAACTGCACGAGGCCGAGGGCCGGCTGCCCGATGTGGCCATCGCCGCCATCGGCGGCGGCAGCAACGCCATCGGCCTGTTCCACCCGTTCCTGGACGATGCCTCGGTCCGCCTGATCGGCGTCGAAGCCGCCGGGCACGGCCTGGATTCCGGCGCCCACGCCGCGTCCTTAAGCCGCGGCCGCCCCGGCGTGCTGCACGGCAACCGCACCTTTTTACTCCAGGACGCGGACGGCCAAATCCAGGAAGCCCATTCCATCTCCGCCGGCCTGGACTACCCCGGCATCGGCCCGGAACATTCCTGGCTGCACGATATCGGCCGCGTCGAATACGTCTCGGCCACCGACGACGAAGCCCTCGCGGCGTTCCAGCTCTGCACCAGGACGGAGGGAATCATTCCGGCGCTGGAACCGGCGCACGCGCTGGCGCATGTGACAAAGCTCGCCCCGGAGATGGCGGCGGATAAGATCATCCTGATGAATCTCTGCGGCCGCGGCGATAAGGACATCTTTACCGTCGCCAAACACCTGGGCTTTGATCTTTGAGCCGCATCGCCGGCGTGTTCGAACGGCTGCGCGCCGAAAACCGCGCGGCGTTGATCCCCTTCGTCGAAGCCTTCGACCCGGACGAACAAACCAGCCTTTTGCTCCTCAACGGCATGGCCGCCAACGGCGCGGACATCATCGAGATCGGCGTCCCCTTCACGGACCCGATGGCNNGGCCCCACCATCCAGGCCGCCGGCCGCCGCGCGCTTGCCGCCGGCGCCACGCTGCGCGGCGTGCTTGACCTGGTGCGCGATTTCCGCCGCGGCAACGCCGCCACCCCGCTGGTCCTCATGGGCTATCTCAACCCCTTCCTCGCCTACGGCATCAAACCCTTCTGCCGGGACGCCGCCGAAGCGGGCATCGACGGCCTCATCGTCGTGGACCTGCCGACCGAGGAAGCGGACCTGCTCCTGCCCGGCGCCGCCGCCAACAACCTGGACGTCATCCGCCTGGTCGCGCCCACCACCACCGACGAACGCCTGCCAAAAGTCCTCGCCGGCTCCTCCGGCTTCGTCTATTACGTCAGCATCACCGGCATCACCGGCACCCGCACCGCCACCGCCGAAGACCTCGCCCGCGACATTCCGCGCATCCGCCGCTTCACGAAACTCCCCATCGCCGTCGGCTTCGGCGTGCGCACCCCCGCCCAGGCCGCCATCGTGGCACAGCACGCCGACGCCGCCATCGTCGCCTCCGCGCTGATCGAGAAATTATGCGCGAGCGGCGTGGAAAGCGTGCTGCAGGACGTGAAGGCGCTCGCGGAAGGAGTTAGAAGAAAGTAAGCAAGCAGCGCTTTTTTAAAAAAAAGCGCGCAAAAAATTTTACGACTGCGGGCGTTGGCGCGGACGTTGCCGTTAATCGCCTCCGTAAGAGGCGATTAACGGCAACGCCCGTGTCAACGCCCGCAGTTAGTAGGAGTTTTTTTGCTTCTTTTTTTGCAAAAAAAGAAGTTCTTCCTTACGTTTTCACCTTCCCGCCACCTTACTTTTCGCAGCATCCGGCGTCCCTGCCGCCGCAGCTCCAGTAATTTTTCATTAAGCTCAAATCGTTAAGCCCGATTGCAGGATTTGGAGTTGGGAAGGCATGCCCGCAGCCGCGTTACCTAAAAATGAAAAGTCGCGCCTCGCCGCCCTGCGCAGTCTGGCGGCGCTGGATTCCCAGTCGAGTCCGGCGCTGGACGCGATCACCCGGGCCGCCTCGCTCGTGTGCGGCGTGCCGATCGCGCTGGTCAGCCTGATCGATGAGCACCGGCAGTGGTTCAAGTGCAATGTCGGACTTGACGGCCTGACCGAGACGCCGCGCGACCTGGCGTTTTGCGCGCACACCATTTTGAGCGACGAACTGCTGGACGTGCCGGACGCCACGCTGGATCCGCGCTTCGCCGACAACCCGCTGGTGCGAGGCGCGCCGCATATCCGCGCCTATCTGGGCGCGCCGCTGATTCTCGCCGATGGCACCCGGGCCGGCACGCTCTGCGTGATCGACCGGAAAATGCGCCGGTTTGACGACCGCCAGCGCGCCATTCTGGCTGACCTGGCGAGTGCGGCCGCCCGGATTCTCGAACGGCTCCGGACCGCCAGTTTGCTGGAGGAAGCGCAGACGCGCGTGCGGCTGGCGACCGATAACGCGCAGATCGGCCTGTGGGATTGGGACCTGATGACCGGCACAAAGCACTGGAGCGACTGGGTGTACCGGCTCTACGGCCTGCCCTACGCCGACGGCCCGATCCCGCACGAGGTCCGGCAGCGCCAGATCCATCCGGACGACCGGGAACCCACCGAACGCCGGCTGCTGGACGCTCTGGCGGCCAGGTCCAAGTACGACACGGAATATCGCGTGGTCTGGCCGGATGGCAGCATCCATCATCTGCGGTCCGCCGGCAGCGTCACCTTCGATGAGGCCGGCCAACCGCTGCGCATCGCCGGCGCCACCTGGGACGTGACCGCCGCCCGCCAAATGGCGGAACAATTGTCCAACGAGCACGAATTGCTGCGCGTCACGCTGGCATCAATCGGCGACGGCGTCATCACCACCGACCCCACCGGCGGCACGGTGTGGATGAACGCGGTGGCGGAGCGCATGACGGGCTGGACCACCGCCGAAGCGCTCGGCCGCCCGTTGCGCGAGGTGTTTCACGTCGTCAACGAGGATACGCGGCTGCCGGCGCCCAACCCGGTGGAATCCTGCCTGGCGGAAGACCGCCTGGTGGTGGCGGCCGGCCACACCGTGCTGATCTCCCGCGCCGGCGGGGAATACGGCATCGAGGATTCGGCCGCTCGCATTCTCAGCGCGGCCGGCGAAGCCGTTGGCGTGGTGCTGGTGTTTCACGACGTCACCACGCAGCGCAAGCTTTCCGGCGAAATGACCTACCGCGCCACGCATGATCTGCTCACCGGCCTGCTCAACCGCGCCGAATTCGAGGTGCGGCTGCGCTACATGCTGCACACCGCGCAGACCGACCGCAAACAGAGCGTGATGCTGTTCATCGACCTGGACGAGTTCAAGCTGGTGAACGATACCTGCGGGCATGGCGCCGGCGATCTTTTGCTCCGCCAGGTGGCGCGGCTGGTCAGCGAGCTGGTGCGCGGCAGCGACACGGTGGCGCGGCTGGGCGGCGACGAATTCGCCGTGCTGCTGGACCGCTGCACGGTGGAGCAGGCCGAACCGCTGGCGCGCAAGATTTGCGAGCGGATGGAGGATTACCGCTTCACCCACCAGGGCCAGCGCTTTCGCGTCGGCGCCAGCATCGGCCTGGTGCCGGTGGATGAACGCTGGCCGGAAATCGCCGGCATCATGCAGGCGGCGGATGCGTGCTGCTACGCCGCCAAGGAAGCCGGCCGCAACCGCGTGTATTTGTGGTCGGACACCGACAAGGCGATGAACGCGCGCTATGGCGAAATGAAATGGGCCTCGCGCCTGGCGGAGGCGCTGGATGAAAACCGTTTCGTGCTGTTCGCGCAGCGCATCCAGAGCCTGCACGCCGCGCCAGGGGCCAAGCCGCCGGGCATTCACGCGGAGGTGCTGCTGCGCAAGGTGGGAAGGGACAAGACGCTGACCCTGCCCGGCGCCTTTCTGCCGGCGGCGGAACGGTTTCACATGGTCTCGCGCATCGACCGGTGGGTGCTGGACCACGCCATCGCCTGGATGGCGGCGGCGCCGGCGCTGGAGACCATCGACCTGCTGGCGGTCAATATCTCCGGCCAGTCGGTCGGCGACGCGGCCTTCCAGCTCTGGGCGATCAACCGGCTGGCGCAGGCGGGCCCCAGAATTTGTCACAGGCTGTGCCTGGAGCTTACCGAAACCGCTGTGGTGACCAACCTGGCGGACGCGGCGCATTTCATCGAACAGGTGCGCGAGATCGGCGTGCGCGTCGCGCTCGACGATTTCGGCGCCGGCGCGTCCTCGTTCGGATATTTGAAATCGCTGCCGGTGGATTTTTTGAAGATCGACGGCCAGTTCGTGCGCGACCTGATTTCCGACCCGCTGGACCAGGTCGCGGTGCGCAGCTTTACCGACGTCGCCGCGGTGGCGGGCCTGCGCACGATCGCGGAGTTTGTGGATAACCAGGCGGTGATGGACAAACTGCGCACGATGGGCGTGGACTACGCGCAAGGCTATCTGATCCACAAACCGGCGCCGATCGATGAGCTGCTGCAAAGCGCGGGGGCGCGAAAAGCAAAGGAAGTAGCGCTTTTTTAAAAAAAAGCGCGCAAAAAACTTTTGCTCATGCGGGCCGCGGCGGCACCGCGTCTTTCATTGCCTCCTGCGGAGAACGTGGGTGGGTTTCGCAAGCGTGCCACCTTACGCCTTCCTCAACAAAAAAACCCCCTGCTCGCCGAACAAATTCGCCAGCATCACGCTTCTTCGCCAAGGCGTTTGCGTGCCGGAATCGTTGGCGGCTTGCCAGGATTCGATGCGGTAGTTGTCGGCCTGGCATAGCGCGAAAAAATCCTGGATGGTGCAGGGGTGGATGTTGGGGGTCTCGAACCAGGGGCGGGACCAGGTATTGGTCATCGGCATCCGGCCGGTGAGGAGGAGTTGCAGGCGCAGGCTCCAATGGCCGAAATTGGGGAAACTGACGATCGCGTGGGTGCCGATGCGCAGCATCTGGCGCAGCACCTCGCGCGGTTTTTCCACCGCCTGCAAAGTGCGGGAAAGAATCACGTAGTCGAAGGCGTTGTCGGGGTAGTTCGCGAGGTCGGAGTCCGCGTCGCCCTGCATGACGGAGAGGCCGTTGGTGACGGCCAGCGTGACTTCGGCCATGTCGATCTCCAGGCCGCGCGCGTCGCATTGTTTGGCTTTGACGAGATGCGCGATCAGCGCGCCGTCGCCGCAGCCGATGTCGAGCACGCGCGCGCGCTCACCCACCATGCCGGCGATGAGATGCAGATCGACGCGCATGTTTTTGGCGATGTACTGGATGGGCGCGATGCGGTTCATGAGACAGGCAAGCAAGAAGCGCTTTTTTGAAAAAAAGCGCGCAAAAAACTTTTGCTAATCTGGACCGTGCTGGTGAAACCAACCGAAACCCAGATTAATAAAAGTTTTTTGCTTCCCCAGGCGGGGCGCCTTTTTTTCAAAAAAGAAGTTCTTGCTTCCTGCTTCATTCCCTAAGCCCTGCGTGCTCAGCGCAGCCGGCCAAAAAGCCGGCGAGGGTTTTGTGGAAATCCGGCTCGTCAAGCAGAAACGCGTCGTGGCCCTTGTCGGAGATGACCTCCAGAAAACTCACATTGGCCGCGACGTGATTGAGCGCGCGGGCGATGGCGCGCGATTGCGCGGTGGGGAACAGCCAGTCCGACGAGAACGACACGAGCAAAAATCTCGTTTTGGTGCCGGCAAAGGCGCCCGCGAGGTTGCCGCCAAAATCCGCGGCGAGGTCGAACAGGTCCATCGCGCGGGTGATGGCGAGGTAGGAATTCGCGTCGAACCGGCGCACGAAGGAGGAGCCCTGGTGCTCGAGGTAGGATTCCACCTCGAAACGGTCGCCGAGCAGCGTGAGGTCCGTGGCGGTTTGCAGGCGGCGGCCGAATTTGCGGGTCAGCGCGGCCTCGGAGACGTAGGTGATGTGCGCCGTCATGCGCGCCACCGCCAGGCCGCGCGCGGGGATGACGTTTTCGGCCCAGTAGCGGCCGCCGTAAAAAAACGGGTCGGCGGCGATCGCCTGGCGGCCGATTTCGTGAAAGGCGATGTTCTGCGCGGAATGGTAGGCCGCGGCGGCGACCGGCACGCAGGCAAACACCTGGTCCGGGTACAAAGCCGCCCAGGCCAGCGCCTGCATGCCGCCCATCGAGCCGCCGATGACCGCGAACAGTTTTTCGATGCCGAGATGGCTGACGAGCCGGGCCTGCGCGCGCACCATGTCCTGGATCGTCACCGCCGGAAAATCCGTGCCCCAGACCTCCTCCGGCCGGTCGTCATGCGGGCTGCGCGGGCCGGTTGAGCCCATGCAGCCGCCCAGCACGTTGGCGCAGATCACGTAGTATTTCCGGGTGTCGATCGGCAGCCCTTCCCCCACCATGTTGGCCCACCAGCCGGGTTTGCCCGTGAGCGGCTGGGTTTCGGCCACGTACTGGTCTCCGGTGAGCGCGTGGCAGATGAGAATGGCGTTGGATTTTTGCGCGTTCAGCGCGCCATAGGTGCGGTACGCGACGGTGAGGTTTTTCAGCCGGCGGCCGCAGTCCAGCGCCAGGCCGTCATCAAAGGTGACGGACTGGTGCAAAACTTCCGCGAACGCCTGGCCCTGGTCCATGGCGGCGGATATGCGACGCCGCGGCGTGGCGCGCAAGCGGGGCGAGACAGTAGCGCTTTTTTGAAAAAAAGCTCCCCGCCTGGGGCGCGCAAAAAACTTTTGCCCCAGGGGAGTTGGGACCGGGAGTGCCTTTAATCGCCCCGAGAGGGGCGATTAAAGGCACTCCCGGACCCAACGCCCCCAGGAGCAAAAGTTTTTTTGGTTCTTTTTTTCTAAAAAAAGAACTTCTTGCTTCCTCTTCCGACCCAAGCCGAATCGGCTTTGCACATGGCGGCGTTGCCTGTATGTCTCCGCCCGGCATGAGCACGCAGTTGGAACAAGCAGAGATTGCACCGGCGCCTGTCGCCGGCGCGCCGGGCGCCGGAAACTTGGCGCTGTTGCGCCAGAAGCTGGATGGGATTGACGACAAGCTGCATGATTTGTTGATGCAGCGGGCCGCGGTGGTGGAAGAGGTGGCGCTCGATGCGTCCAAGGCCGGGATAAAGATCCGTCCGGGGCGCGAGGCGAGTATTTTGCGCCGCCTGCTGGCGCGCCACACCGGGGCCATGCCGGCGCAGGCGGTGGTGCGGTTTTGGCGCGAAATTTTCGCCGCGGCATTGGTGATAGAGGGCGGCCAGACGGTGGCGGTTTGCGCCGGGCCGGAGGAGAGCGACCTGCCGGCTTTGGCGCGCGAACATTTCGGCGCGCTGACGCCGGTGCGCAAGCACCGCAACCCGGCGCAGGCGCTGGCGGATATCGAGCGCGGCACCGCCCAGGTGGCGGTGCTGCCGCCGCCTTCGGAGGATGCGGAGGGCGGCTGGTGGACTTCGCTGGGCACCGGGCACCGGCAGCTATTCGTGATCGCGAAACTGCCGTTTTGGGCCCGGCGCGGCGAGGGTCTGCCGGCGGGCGAGGCGTTTGTGGTGGCGACGATCAGGCCGGATGCGAGCGCGTCGGACAGGGGTTTCATCGCGTTCGAGACCAGCCCGGAAATTTCGCGGACCAAAATTCTCGGGAACCTGGCGGCGGCCGGGTTTGCCGCCGGACAGATCTGGCTGCGGCGCGACGGTGAAGCGCGCAACGTGGTGCTGGTGGAGGTGGACGGGCTGGTGGACGAGGAGGATGCGCGGCTGGGGCAGATCGCGGGCCTGGAAGGGGCGGCGTGGGTGATCGGCGGCTACGCCGTGCCGCTGGATGTTTCGCCTCCATGAGTGGAGCGCCGAAGGCGAGGGCGGAAATCTTTTCGGTGGCATCTTACGTCGGCGGCGAATCGAAGCTGGCGGGGGTGAATCGGGTTATAAAACTTTCCTCCAACGAGGGCGCGTTCGGACCGCCGCCGGCCGCGGTGGCGGCGATGCGCGCGGCGGCGGCGGAGATGCACCGCTATCCGGACGGGCATATGGTGCGGCTGCGGCAGGCGATCGGCGCCGCCTTCGGGCTAGACCCGGAGCGCATCGTGTGCGGCAACGGCTCCGACGATGTGCTGGCGCTGCTGATCCAGTCTTATGGCGGGCCGGGCACGGAGCTGATCATGAGCGCGCACGGGTTTTCGATTTATGAGATCGCCGGCAAAATCGCCGGCTGCACGGTGCGCAAGGCGCCGGAGCGGGATTTGACCGCGGACGTGGACGCGATTCTGGCGCTGGTGAATCCGGCGACAAAAATGGTGTTTTTGGCGAACCCGAACAACCCCACCGGCACGCTTCTGCCCCGCGCGGAACTGGCGCGGCTGCGCGCGGGTCTGCCGGGGCAGGTGTTGCTGGTGATCGACGCCGCCTATGCGGAATATGTGACGCGTGCGGATTATGACGCCGGCGTTGCGCTGGTGGATGCCGGGGAAAACACCGTGATGACGCGCACGTTTTCCAAAATTTACGGCCTGGGCGGCGCGCGGCTGGGCTGGGCCTACGCGCCGGCGCCGGTGGTGGACGTGCTGAACCGCGTGCGCGGCCCGTTCAACGTCAGCGCGCTGGTGGCCGAAGCCGCGATCGCCGCGCTGGCGGATGGTTCCTGGGTGCCGACCTGCCGCGCCCACAACACCGCCGCCCGGGCGCGCCTGGCCGCCGCGCTGCGCGCCGCCGGGTTTTTGGTGCATCCGTCGGAGGCGAATTTTCTGCTGGTGGATTTTGCCACGCCCGAGCGCGCGGTGGCGGCCGATGCTTTTCTGCGCCAGCGCGGCATCATCGTACGGAATGTGAAATCCTACGGCCTGCCATCCTGCCTGCGCATGACGATCGGCACCGATGAGGAATGCGCCGCCCTCGCCGGCGCGCTGGGGGAGTTTGCGTTTGTCTGACGTGCTGTTTGAAAAATTGACTTTGATCGGCGCCGGGCTGATCGGCGGCTCGATCGCCCGCGCCGCCCGGGCTTTTGGCGGCATGGCGGAGCGCATTACCGTGAGCTCGCGCAGCCAGAAAACGCTGGACCGGGTGGCCGAATTGGGGTTTGCGGATGTCTGCGAGATCGATTCCCGGAAAGCCGTGGAAGGCGCGGACGCCGTGATGCTGTGCTCGCCCGTCGGCACCTACGCGGCGATCGCGGCAGCCATCTCGCCGCATCTGAAACCCGGCGCCATCGTCACCGATGTCGGCTCCACCAAGCAATCCGTGATCCGCGACATCGGCCCGTTCGTACCCGCCGGCGTGCACTTCGTGCCGGCGCACCCGATGGCCGGGACCGAATTCTCCGGCCCCGATTCCGGCTTCGCGGAATTGTTTCAGGGCCGCTGGTGCCTGCTGACGCCGCCGCCGGGCACGGACGAAGACGCCGTGCAGAANNGAAACCCGCCAGGAAGTGCTGCAATTCGCCGCCACCGGTTTTCGGGATTTTACGCGCATCGCGGCATCGGATCCCGAAATGTGGCGCGATATTTTTGTGGCGAACAAGGACGCGCTGCTGGAAATGCTGGCGCGCTTTTCCGAAGACGCGCAGGCCATGGCGCGCGCGGTGCGGTGGGGCGATACGGCCTATATCGAGGACAAAATTATTCGGAGCCGGAAGATACGGCAAAGCCTGATCGAGCTGAAACAGGCGTAAGAAATTGCGCTTCCGCTAGGCGGTGAGAGCCTTCGCGACCACGTCCGGTTCCTTGGAAATCACGCGCAGATACGCGATCGCCGTCTTATCCGGCTGCTTCCTGTTCTGCTCCCAATCGCGCAACGTGCCGATCGGAATGAGAAAACGCCGCGAAAATTCCGCTTGCGTGATGCCGAGACGTTCCCTGATGACACGCACCGCGCCGGCCGCCATCATGGCGCCGGTCATCAACGGCGGCGCATCCGGGTCGCTCGCGACATTGCGCGCGATCTCCTCATCCGTCTGTGCGTCAATCTTCGCCCAGTTGGTCTCACGAATGGCCTGTTGCGCCATTTCGCGTGTCACCTTCACATACGCCATTCACGCAACTCCTGCCGGCTCGCTGCATCTTTCCGAATTTCCCCGGCGGTCGATACGGCTAAGCCGTACCGCCGTCAAGATTTTCCCACCCGCCCCGCCATATCCACCCCATGCGCCACCAGCGCCCCCGCCAGGCACAACGCCGTCACAAACCAAGGCGCCTGCCGCGCGCTCACCAGCCACGCCAACAGCAAAAAATCCCCCGCCAGAATCGTCGGCGCCAGCCGCGGCAAACCCACCGGCAAAACCCGCAGCCGATGCAAGACCCAGATCCCCGCCGCCTCCAAAACCGTCAGCGCCAGGATTGCCCCAGGAACCGTCCCGTCATTCAGCCAGCCGGCTGCTTCATGCGCCACGCCCTACGCCGCATCCCCGGCGCCGAGCGCCGCCTCGAACGCCGCCATCGCCGCCGGATCAATCAGCGCGAAAATCACCTCCTCCACCCCCGAACAAGGCAGCGCCTCGCGCACCGCCCGCACCGCGATCTCCGCCGCCGCCTGCACCGGATATCGATAAATCCCGCAGCTGATCGCGGGAAACGCGATCGACTTCACCGCATGCTCCCGCGCCAGCTCCATCGCTTTGGCGTAACACGAGGCCAGTTTCTCCGCCTCGCCATGCCGCCCATCCTGCCAGCGCGGCCCCACCGCATGAAACACAAATTTTGCCGGCAGCCGGAACCCCGGCGTCGCCTTCACATCCCCGGTTTTGCACCCGTTCAACATCCGGCACGCCGCCACCAGTTCCGGCCCCGCCGCCCGATGGATCGCCCCATCCACCCCGCCGCCGCCCAGCAGCGACGAATTCGCCGCGTTCACAATCGCATCCACGCGCAGCTGCGTAATATCGCCCGAAAAAATCCGGATCACGCCCTCAGCCTCCCGCGGCCGGCACCACCGGCACCGCCACCTCATTGCGCCGGCAAAACGGCAGCGTCCAGGGCGGGTCATAAAACCACGCCACCGCCGGCCCATCCGGCCGCCACGCCGAGTTCTTCAAATTCGTCAGCACAATCGCCTCCGCGCGCTCCACCGGCGCGGTGCCGGGAATGCCGGAAAAGCGATACACGCCATAAGTCAGCCCCGGCACAACATGAATCACAATCCCCGCATCATTCGGCCGCGGCAGCGTCGCCGCGGTATAGCCCGCCGGCATATAGAACGTGATCGTCCACCCATCGGCCCCCCCGCTCTGCGCCACCGGCGCCGTCATCGCGATTTTCTCCGAAGACTGCGCCACCGGCGCCGTCATCTCAATCGACTTGCCCCCTGTATTCGCGCCGAAAATAAACGCCGCCAGCCGCCTGAAACCCTGATAGCGCGCGTCAATCTCCCCGCCCGGTATCGTCACGCTCGCCGCCAGCCGCGGCGCATAATGCCGGATCTGCACCGGCCCCACCGTACCCACCACATCATAAGCCGGCTCCGGTGTGCCGGAGCGAATGCCGACGACGGAACAGCCAGCCAGGGCCAGAGCGGTGAGGGGGGCGAGGACTTTCATCACAAACAACATATAAGCAAGAAAGCGCTTTTTTGAAAAAAAGCGCGCAAAAAACTTTTGGGTGTGGGCTTTTCCCCTCCGGTGTCTCTTTGATCGCCC
>PLFB01000225.1 GCA_003137135.1 Acetobacteraceae bacterium | reverse complement strand
CCGGCGCCAACGCCCGCAGGAGCAAAAGTTTTTTTGGTTACTTTTTTTTCAAAAAAAGTAACTGCTTCCAAGCGCCTTGACTTTCCCATATGGGCAGGCTCTCTTCGCTTAGGCCAACACAAAACTGGTCATAAAAAAAGATTTTTTGAGGAGTGAAACATGCCATCAGGCGACGTATTGCCGTCCGCGAATCGCGGCGGCTTAGGCTCAAAGCTATTGAATCGCGAACTCGCCACCTACCCTGAAGCAGGCACGCGGCGCTACAATCTTTTCCTCGTCGTCGCCATCACGGTGGCACTCTACTATGAACTCTATGTCGGCGGCGGCGTCGCCCCGCTCATCCTCGGCCAACTGCAAATCCCCTTCCCCGTCTTCGTGCTCATTCTCGCCTTCGGCAACCTCGCCGGCGCCTTCGCCTCGCTCATCGCCGGCCTCACGGACCGTCTCGGCCGCGCCAACCTCGTCGTCATCGGCCTCGGCATCGTTAGCCTGATCACCCTCTTCGTCGTCCCGAACGTCCATAGCCAAACCGGCTACGCCCTCGCCTACGGCGCCGTCGCCATCGTCGAAGGCATCATCCTCGTCGCCACACCCGCCCTCATCCGCGACTTCTCCCCCCAGGTCGGCCGCGCCACCGCGATGGGTTTCTGGACCGTCGGCCCCGTCCTCGGCAGCCTCATGGTCAGCCTTGTCACCACCTACACGCTCCCCCTCTACGGCACCTGGCAGAGCCAATACGTCATCTGCGGCATCATCGGCCTTTGCGTTTTCGTCGTCGCGGTCTTCTCGCTCCGCGAACTCGCCCCCGCCCTGCGTGACCAGCTCATGGTCTCCGAGCGCGACCGCGTCCTGATCGAAGCCCGCGCCAAGGGTCTCGATATCGAAGCCTCGCTCCGCAACCCTTGGCGCCAGATGATGCACCTCGACATTCTGGGCTCCGCCCTCGGCGTCTCCGTGCTACTACTTTTCTACTACACCGCCGTCGCCTTCGGCACGATCTACCTCATCACCGTCTTCAATCTCACCATCGCGCAGGCCAACAGCGTCGCCAACTGGGCCTGGGCCAGCAACGCCATCGCCCTCATCATCGCCGGGCTGGTCTCGGATCATTTCCGCGTCCGCAAACCCTTCATGCTCGTCGGCGGCATCGGTGCCGGCATCTTCATGTATCTCTATCTCAGCCTCATTGGTACGCATCCCTCGGTCGAAACCCTCGCCATGATCACCGCCGGCCAGTCCATCCTCGTCGGCTTCGCCTACACCACCTGGATGGCGAGCTTCACCGAAACAGTCGAAGCCCATAACCCCGCTCTCACCGCCACCGGCCTCGCCGTCTGGGGCTGGATCCTCCGCGTTGTGGTCACTGTGTGTTTTCTGTCACTGCCAAAGGTCATCGGCTCCGTAACCCCTTTGGTCGAAGCGCCCTACTTCCTGGGTCAGCTGCACGCCATCCTGGCCGCCCACGGCACGCCAGGCGCCGCCCTCATGGCGCAGATCGGCGCCATCCAGGCCGCCGCAGCCGCCGCGCCCGGCCAATGGAAAACCTGGTATTATATCTGCATCGCCGGCGTCGCCGTCTTCCTCGCCTGCATCTTCACCATGCGCGGGCGATGGAGCCCCGCCGCAGCGCGCGCCGATGAAGAGGCGCATAACGCGCTGGTCGCCCGCGAGGTCGCGAAGCTGAGAGGGTAAAAGAAAGCAGCGCTTTTTGAAAAAACCCCTCCGCGGGTGCGGCGCGCGCGGGGCTGAGCCGTAAGCGGCTCAACCCCGCGCGAAGCGGACCAAAAGTTTTTTGCTTCTTTTTTTCAAAAAAGAAGTTCTTGCTTTACGTCCTATAATCCGATCCCACGCTCTCGATCATCCGTAATGCAGACTCCCAAACCATCTTCAAATGCGCCGACTTGTAAGGCTCCGGCGCCGCAAACTGCTTGGCCGTATGCTCACAGACCGCAACCGGCGGATAGACCAGTTGCGACCCACCCGAGAGTGCTGCGATCTGCGCCTGACAGGCCCGCTCCAGATAATATATCTCCAAAAACGCCTCAGCCATCGAGGATCCGCCAACCAGCAGACCGTGATTGGTCAAAATCATCGCCCTATTCGTCGGCCCCAGATCAGCCACCAGCCGCGGCCGCTCATCCAGTTCCAGCGCAATGCCTTCGTATCCGTGATACGACAGGCAGCCATAAAACTTCAGCGCGTGCTGACTGATCGGCAGCAGCCCATGCGCCTGCGCCGAAACCGCCATACCCGCCGCGGTATGCGTATGCACCACGCAGGTCAAATCCTCCCGCGCCGCATGAATCGCCGAATGAATGCAAAACCCCGCCTCATTCACAAACCGGCTGCCCTTCTCATCCTGGTTTACAATCTTGCCTTCCAGATCGATCTTTACCAGATCAGAAGCCCGCATCTCCTCAAACAGCACGCCATACTGATTAATAAGAAAATGATGCTCCGGCCCCGGCACCCGCGCACTGATATGGGTGTAGATAAAATCCGTCATCCGATAATGCGCCACCAGCCTATACAAGGCCGCCAGGTCGCACCGCACCTGCCACTCGGCCTCATCCATGCCCGTGGGAACTTCAATGCGTGTCGTGACGTTCATGGTCCGCTCCTCCGCGAGTTTGATTTCTCAAAACTATGGTCCCGATTGCCCTCAAAGTGAAGCGTAAAGCGAGAACTCGAACCCCGCCGCGGCCTTCAGCGCGCCCAAATCGCCACTGGGCAACACCTGCGTCAAAATCAGCGCCCCGATCCCCAGTTCCCGGTCGATCCAGTAATAGCAGTTTGGCAGTCCGGCCCAGGTCAGGCTATTGGCGCGCCGCCCCAGCGGTCCCGGCTCCGGGTTGATCAAAAACCCTAAACCCCATTTGGAATCCATCCCCGGATAAAAATCCGCCTCGGCCGTCAAAGCCGGATTTACCGACCCAATCTGGCCCGCCCGTAAAACGCCGATCTGGTTTGTCCCCATCGCCGCCACCGTCTCCGGCCGCAGCAACTCCCCACCACCGTTCAGAATCATGCGCAAAAACGCCAAATAATCCGGCGCGGTCGAATAAAGCCCCGCGCCGCCCGCCAAAAACTCCGGCGCCGGCTGCGGCTCAAATGGTACCACCGCCAGCCGCCCATCGGCCTGCCGCTGATGCATCGCCGCCCGCCGCCCGGCCTGCCGCAGCCCGGGCTGAAAAACCGTGTCCTTCATCCCCAACGGCCCGGTCACATGCGCCTCAAAATAGGCATCCAGAGTCATGCCAGACGCCGCTTCCACCGCCTGGCCCGCCCAATCGATACCAATACCGTATTCCCACCGCGACCCCGGCTCGAACATCAGCGGCTGCCGCAGTCCCGCCTTCAGCCCGGTCGCGGCACTCGGCGTCCCGGTCTCTTTCAAGTAACGCGCCAACTGCGCATTCGCGAACTCGTACGAAAATCCCGAAGTATGCGTCAGCAAATGTTTCAGCGTCAGCTTCGTCCGCGCCTTGCGCAACAACGGCCTGCCGTCCGCCCCAAACCCCTCCAAAAGATCCGGCTCGTTAAGGTCCGGCAACAGCTCCCCAATCGGCGCCTCCAGGCTCAGTCTCCCCTGCTCCACCAGTTGCAGCGCCGCCACCGTCGTCACCGCCTTGGTCATGGAGGCGACCCAGAACACGCTATCCTCCACCATCGGCGCCGGGTCATTCAGGCTTTGACGCCCCACCGCCACCTGCAATACCGGTCCCTCCGCGCTTGTCACCGCGACGACCGCCCCGGCAATCCCGCCGCTCGCCACCGCCTCTTCCAGTCCAGCCCGGATCTTTGCCTCATTCATCACGTCCACTCCCAAAATTGTATGGTCTTCTCAATCCGTTATACTCACGCCGCGACTCGCCTTACAAATGGCTCTCCCGGAGGCCAAAAAAATTTTCGACCTGATCATCATCGGCGGCGGTATCAATGGCGCCGGCATCGCGCGCGACGCCGCCGGCCGCGGCCTCTCCGTGGCGTTGTTTGAAAAAGACGATCTCGGCGAGCACACGTCTTCCGCAAGCACCAAGCTCATCCATGGCGGCCTGCGCTATCTGGAACATTTTGAATTCCGCCTGGTCCGTGAAGCCCTCATCGAGCGCGAACGCCTGCTGCGCATCGCCCCCCACATCATCTGGCCGCTCGAATTTTTACTCCCCCATTCCCGCACCATGCGGCCGGCCTGGATGATCCGTGCGGGCCTTTTCCTCTACGACCATCTCGCCAAACGCGAATTCTTGCCGGCCTCCCGCACCATCCGAATCAAATCCAGCGCGACACTAAAACCCTCGGTCAAAAAAGCATTTTGCTACGCCGATTGCTGGGTCGAAGACAGCCGTCTTGTCATCCTCAACGCGATGGACGCGCACCTGCGCGGCGCCAAAATTTTCCCGCGCACCAAGGTGCTGTCGGCCCGTCCGGACGGCAAAATCTGGCAGCTCGAAACAACCGAGGGCCTGTTCAAGTCGCGAGCCCTCATCAACGCCGCCGGCCCGTGGGTGAGCGAGGTATTGAACACCACGATCGGCCGCAACACCACCAGCGCCGTGCGCCTCATCAAAGGCAGCCACATCATCACCCGCCGCCTCTACCCCGAGCGCCACGCCTACATCCTGCAAAACCCAGACAAACGCATCGTCTTCGTCATCCCCTACGAAGACGATTTTTCCCTCATCGGCACCACCGACATCCCTCACGAGTCCATCCTCGAAAAACCCCAAGCCACCGAAGCCGAAATCCAATACCTCTGCGACAGCGTCAACCGCTATTTCAAATCCCCCATCACACCGGAGGACACCATCTGGACCTACTCCGGCGTCCGCCCGCTATTCGACGACCACAGCAAATCCGCCTCCGCCATCACCCGTGATTATGTCCTCGAACTCGACACCGCCTCAGGCGCCCCGTTGCTCTCCATCTTCGGCGGCAAAATCACGACTTATCGCAAACTGGCCGAACACGCCCTCGAAAAACTTCTGCCCGCCATGGGCCAAAAACCCGGCAAATCCTGGACCGCCACCGCCGCCCTCCCCGGCGGCCTGATTGAAAACTTCCCCGAATTCGAACGCCTCCTCCGCGTCCGCAACGGCCACCTAGACCCCGCCAACCTCCACCGCCTGGCCTACTCCTACGGCACCCTCACCGACCTCTTCGTCAACCAAGACATGGGCGAAGACTTCGGCGCCGGCCTCCACCAATCCGAAGTGGATTATTTGGTCAAACAGGAATGGGCCCGCACCCCCGAAGATATTTTGTTCCGCCGCACCAAACTAGGCCTCCACACCCAAGAAGACACATCTGAAAAATTATCCCGCTACCTCAAGACAAAAGCCACCGGCCTAAAGTTGCTTGCATAACCAATTAAGGTGGGGGCGATGTTTTTTTCCTTCGCTTAAGCTGGTCTAGCTCCATCGGCTCTGGGCACGGCTTTTCGAACCGAACGTGAATCTTGTTTGGGAAATTGGCTTCGCCGCGTTGTATCCTATCCCAAACGTCGGCCAACTTAAGGTTAGGCCAATGCCACGAAATGAGATGAATATGGGGGCCGTGCTGCCAGTGATTGCCGCGGTCGGAATGGTCTCTCAAAATAGAACAAATGCCAAAAGACGTGATCCGGCGTGTAGAAGAGGTGCACTGCCAGATGTCGCCGGTCTTGGAAAATTTGCGAAACCTTGTTCATGGTCTTACGGGCCGCTTTCCCTAGCGGGCCCAAGCCATTTGCCCCTATGGCCCCCAGATTGTCGTCGGTAGGCTGAAGGTGATCAGGCACCCAATCCCTAATGTAATTCTCGTATTTGTAAGGCTCAAATGCGCCCGTCCTCGCAACTAAAAGAATTAATGCAAAATCTGTTTGCCGCAGCGTCAGACTGCGGCAGTATTTTTCGAGGTCGCGTTTTGTCTCGCATTGCAAGATCCCAACAAACGCAGCAATGTCGGCTCCTTCAAACATCGTTCCAGCTAGAAACCCCACCTGATTCTTTCGACAACCCAATTATTATAAAACGCGATTCCTAACAAGCCCGATAACCTTGATACAAGCTTCTAAATCCCGCCTTGAACTGATCAGTACAATCGAAGTAACGACCATCTTCGGTATGGGCCAACATACACCAATGATAATTGATCTGAAGTAGGCCCATCATGTTATTATATATTTCTTCGTGAATAAAATAGGCGGATATTGCCAGCCAAATAGCAAAGCCAACCCCGATAATGATCAGCATGCTTGATGCGCATCTCAACACTTCAATCACCCCGGCATAGCCTGCGACAACCGCCCCCCCACCCTCAACGGCTCCACACTAACCGTCAACCCCCTCTCATCCGTCTCCACCAGCACCCCACAAACCGTCGCCGGCCCCTCCGCCGGCGCCAGCCTGTCCCCCGGCATCTTGCGCACAAACCGAGTCACCGAAGTCTCCTTCACCATCCCGATCACGCTGTCATAATCCCCGCACATCCCCAAATCCGAAACATACCCCGTCCCCCCCGGCAACACCTGATAATCCGCCGTCGGCACATGCGTATGCGTACCCACCACGGCCGTTACCCGCCCATCAAACGCATGCGAAAACGCCATCTTCTCCGAAGTCGCCTCCCCATGAAAATCCACCACCAGCGCCTGCACATTCCCCCCCAGCCGGTTGCGCAGAAGCAGCTCCTCCAGCCCCCGGAACGGGTCATCCAGCGGCTCCATAAACAATCGCCCCATCAGCTGCGTCACCAGCACCTTCCGCCCGTCCCTAATCGTCACCACCGCCGCCCCCGCCCCCGGCGTCCCCGGCGGAAAATTCAGCGGCCTTATCAACCGCGGCTCATGCGCGATATACGGAATAATCTCCTTCCGGTCCCAAGCATGGTTCCCGAGCGTAATCACATCCGCCCCCGCGCCAAACAACGCCTCCGCCATGTCCGGCGCCAGCCCAAACCCGTGCGACGCATTCTCCCCATTCACCGCCACAAAATCCACCCGCAGAGCCTCCCGCAACCCCGGCAACCGCTCCACCACCGCGTCGCGCCCAGTCCGGCCGACCACGTCGCCCAAAAACAGAATCCTCATGAACTCAACTCTATACGGCCCTCCGCCACTGTATAGTAGGCCGCCTCTAGCGGCTTAAACGGCCCCGCATCCGTCCCCGTCAAAATCGCCTGCAGCCCCAGTCGGATCAGCGCCTCAAACAACGCCCCCCGATGCCCCTGATCCAAATGCACCAGCGGCTCATCCAGCAAGAGCATCGGCGCCGCCCCCCGCGCCGCCGCAATCAGCGCCGCGTGCCCCAAAATGATCCCCATCAACATCGCCTTCTGCTGCCCGGTGGAGGATAACCCCGCCGCCCGCCCGGTCGAAAAATCCTCAATCACCACATCCGCGCGCTGCGGCCCAAACCCCGCCGCCCCCCGCACCGCATCCTGCGCCCGCCCCGCCGCCAGCTCGACCCGCAAAAAATCCTCCACCCCCACCGCCGGCTCCTGCCCCAACCGCGCCGCAATCTCGCAATCCAACCTCAGCCGCACCGCCGGAAACGGCGCCGCCACCCCCGCCCCCAGCGCCCCATTCAACCTTGAAACCAGCGCCACCCGCGCCGCCGTCGCCGCCATCCGGAC
>PLFB01000281.1 GCA_003137135.1 Acetobacteraceae bacterium | reverse complement strand
CGGCCGGCCAATCTATCAAATTCCTCTTCGTCACCGTGGACCCCGACCGCGACACGCCCGCCATCCTCGCGCAATACACCGCCCTCTTCGGCCCGCAGATCGAAGGCCTGCGCGGCACCCCGGACCAGTTATTTAATCTGGCGCGGCGTTACCGCGTGGTGTTCTCCGTCACCAAGCCCACCGCCACCACGCCCTACGAAGTCACCCACTCCGCCGCCATCTACGTTTTTGACGCCCAAGGCCAGGCCCAATTCCTGATCGCCGGCCTCGACACCCCCAACCCCGACATCCCCGGCATCACCGCCGATCTCCAGGACGTCATCAACAACCACCAGGGCATCTCACCCCTCGCATGGCTCGAAAACTTGGTTTCGTCAGGGTAATCATGTCTAAAAAGAAGACGACCTGCAAATGACGCGGATGACCGCAGATTTCTTTGATGAATTCCCTATCCACGTGAGCGCCGACGCACCACGCCCCTCCGCATCATGGCGAGCGCTTGCGAAGCAATCCATCTTTCGTTCCGGTTGCACAAGAAATGGATGGCGCCCGCAAGCGCCCGCCATGACGCGGATGGGTCAATAACCACGCTGCCCCGAATAATCTGCGTAATCTGCGGATTACTTCGTACCACCCCGCAACATACCCCCGCCTCAAAGCCCCGAAAAATACCCCGCCACCGCCCGCATCTCCGCCGCGCTCAGCCCCCTGGCGATGTTCTGCATCATCGCATTCCCCCCGTCCCCCTTCGCAAACCCCTGCAGCGCCCCCACAATCACTCCCGCCGGCAACCCCGCCAGCCTCGGCGCGCCGATGGACGCATTTCCCTGCCCATTCACCCCATGACACGCAGCACACGGCAGCGCGCCGTTGCCGTTCCCATGCAGCGCGATCGCCCGCCCATCCGGCGTCTGCGCCAGCGCCAGACCCGGCAAAAACACCGCCAGCGCCAAAACCCTCACGGCGCGCCTTGCGCCCCATAAACCGGCGCCGCCACCGTCATCGCCGGCGCGTCCTGAAAACTCAGCGTCAGCTTCACCGTATCCCCCAATTTCATCGCCGGCGACATGCACATCAAATGATACCCGCCCGGCTGAAACGTCACGCTGCCGTGCGCCGGAATCGTGATCGTCTGCATGTCCATCATCATCGCCATACCCGACGAATCCTCGCTCTTATGCAGCATCACCATCCCGCAGGAAGGCGACGACGCACCCGTCAGCACCGCGTCCGTATCGCCGTCATTGCGCACCGTCATATACCCCGCGGCCGGAACGCTGGGCAGCAGATAACGGACCCAGGGTTTTGTAACAGTAAGCGGCGGCGCAGCCGAAGCAAGGCAAGGGAAAGCAAAAAGCAAGAAAGAAAGAACTTCTTTTTTGAAAAAAAGAAGCAAAAAACTTTTATTAATTTGGGCCGTAGGCCGTGAAAACGCCTGAGGCCCAGTTTTCAAAAAGTTTTTTTGCTTCTTTTTNNAAAAAAGAAGTTCTTGCTTACTTTCCACATCAACCTCCTCAAATCGCGCTCCACGCTACCCCAAACTCTCCCACATGGGAAGGTTCGCCCCGCCCCGCCCGTTGCGCCGACCGCCTTGCCGGCGCAAAATGGCGCCGCCATGGACCAACCCCTTTTCACCGAAACCGCCCGGCCGTCCCGCAAGATGTTCGTGCGCGACCTGGTGCTAAGCGCCTCCATCGGCGTGCACGCGCACGAGCACGCCGCCGCCCAGCGCGTGCGCATCAACCTGGACCTGGTGGTGGACGACGACAGCGCCGCCAAAATCTCCCGCCCCGCGGCGGGCCGGGACGATCTGTCGCGCGTCGTGGACTACGAAGCCATCGTCAACAATGTGCGAAAAATCGTCGCCGGCGGCCACGTAAACCTGGTCGAGACCCTGGCCGAGCGCCTGGCGGAATCCTGCCTGGCGGACGCCCGTGTCGCGCTGGCGCGCGTGCGGGTGGAAAAGCTCGACGTGTTCCCCGACGCCGCCGCCGCCGGCGTCGAGGTCGAGCGCCGGCGATGTTAGTTGTCCACTCCCCAAAAACGCGGTGAATCAAACGGTTTTGCGCCGTCGCGAAACCGCTTCATGACAAAGTATTCACCAAAAAATATCATAAATTCAGCATGTTAACTGCCACTCATCAACTTTGTTGCGGTCTATTGACGTTTGCCGGACTCCACCGCCCAGGCTGTCACGTTGGCCATCTTCCACAAACTTATCCACAGGTGCTTCGCAATGAACGTGGATAACATTCCAGCACCCGCCGGCGTGTCCGTCATCGAGACCGCGCTGGAAACCATGCCCGGCAATCCCGGCGTGTACCGCATGCTCGATGCCAAGGGCGAGGCGCTCTATGTCGGCAAGGCCCGCAACCTCAAAAAGCGCGTCGCCTCCTACACGCAACTCCCCCGCCTGTCCGAGCGCCTGCGCCGCATGGTCGCGGACACCGCGTCCATGGAGATCGTCACCACGCATACCGAGGCCGAAGCCCTGCTGCTGGAAGCCAACCTGATCAAGCGCCTAAAACCGCGCTACAACATTCTGCTGCGCGACGACAAATCCTATCCCTGGCTGATGCTGACCGAAGATCACCCGTTTCCGCAGATCGCCAAGCATCGCGGCGCGCAACTGCGCAAGGGCAGCTACTGGGGCCCGTTCGCCTCCGCCTGGTCGGTCAACGAGACGGTGAAGGCGCTGCAGCGCGTATTTCTGCTGCGCACCTGCCGGGACACGGTGTTCGCGAATCGTTCACGGCCCTGCATCCTGTTCCAGATCAAACGCTGCGCCGCACCATGCGTCGGCCGCGTCTCCGCCGAGGAGTACGGCTTGCTGGTGGCGCAAGCCAAAGCGTTCCTGTCAGGAAAATCCGGCGCCGTGCAGAAGGAGCTGGCAACGGAGATGGAATTGGCTTCCAACCGGCTGGAATTCGAACGCGCGGCGGCAATTCGGGACCGGATCAGGGGGCTTTCGTATATCCAGGGCGACGGCATCATCAANNGCGCCGGCGGTGATGGCCGCGTTCGTCGCGCAATTCTACGACGACAAGCCGGCCCCGCCGCTGATTCTGCTCTCCCACGCGCCCGAGGAAGAGGCCCTGCTGGCGGACGCGCTGACACTGAAGGCGGAGCGCAAAATCACCCTCGCCGTGCCGCAGCGCGGCGAGAAGAAAGACGTCGTGGCGCACGCCCAGACCAACGCGCGCGAGGCGCTGGAGCGCAGGCTGGCGGAGAGTGCCGGCCAGGGCAAGCTGCTGGCCGCCACCGCGGAACTCTTTGGCCTGCCCGAGCCGCCGCAGCGCATCGAGGTTTTTGACAACTCCCACATCATGGGCACGTCCGCCTACGGCGTGATGATCGCCGCCGGCGCGGAGGGGTTTTTGAAATCCGCCTACCGCAAATTCGCCATCAAATCCGTCATCGCGCCGGGCGACGATTTCGGCATGATGCGTGAGGTCCTGCACCGCCGGTTCTC
>PLFB01000050.1 GCA_003137135.1 Acetobacteraceae bacterium | reverse complement strand
ACCAGCGTGTCGCCGAGGCTGTGACGCGGGACCATGAGGCGGTGTCTCGGTTGGCGCCATACTTCCTGGCCAACCCCATCGCATTCGGCCGGCAGATGATGAGCTATCTTGGTGACTATATCCGGCGCACAGAGGCCGCCGACGCCGCCCTCGACGAGGCGCTGGTAGTAAAGATTTCTACCGCCCTGCAGGATGCAGGCTTTTTAGGAGACGAAACATGATGGAACTAGCCGCACTTTCCGGCGCCGCCGTCGCGACAGCCGCGCCCTATTTTGCCAAGATGCTGGATGGCGCCACGGAAAAAATCGGCGAAGACGCAGCGGACGCGGCCGGCAAACTTGTGGGATGGCTGCGCGCAAAGCTAACTCCCGGAGGCAAGGCGGCGCTGGTAGAGCTGCAAAAGAAGCCGGACAATGCGCTGAAACGCAATATACTCGATCTGCAAATCCAGACGCTGCTGGCAGAACAGCCGGAGCTGACCGGCCAGCTTGAGGCACTTGTGAAGGCTGTTCCCGCGCCGGCGGTTGTGCAGAACTTGACCGCTGGCGATGGCGCGAAAGTGGCGCAATTGGCGGGCATTAACAACAGCGTCAATATTTCATGATGAGACCAAACCGACAACGGATTGGTGCGCAAGAGCTGAGCCGGGCGCACATCCGGCGGCGAAAAGGGGCCAGCGGAGGGATAGCGGTAGGACCCTGATTTAGGACAACGCGGCGGCTGTTCGTTGCATGCTGAAAGATATTGTTTTTACTAAGAAAACTTGGCGCACCCGGAGAGACTCGAACTCCCAGCCCCCAGATTCGTAGTCTGGTGCTCTATCCAATTGAGCTACGGGTGCCGCGCACCGGCGGGATGTAGCGGAACCGTCCTGCACGGGCAAGTCAAACCGCGCCGGACAGGGCGGCGAGCACCGCATCGCCCATCTCGGTGGTGCTAAAGCGCGGCAGGTGGGGCGAAACAATATCCGCGGTGCGGCCGGCATTGGTCAGCACGTCCTCCACCGCGCGCTCGATGGCGGCGGCGTCCTCTTCCATGCCGAACGAATAGCGCAGCAGCAGCGCCAGGCTGAGGATTTGGGCCAGCGGATTGGCCAAACCCTTGCCGGCGATGTCCGGCGCGGAACCGTGAATCGGCTCATAAAAAGCCGGGCGGCGGCCGCTGGCATCGGGGGCGCCAAGCGTGGCGGAGGGCAGCATGCCCAGCGAACCCGTCAGCATGGCCGCAAGGTCGGACAAAATATCGCCGAAAAGGTTGCCGGTGACGATCACGTCGAACTGCTTCGGATTCTTCGCCAACTGCATGGCGCANNACCCCGCCGCGCTTGCGCGCCAGGTCAAACGCCACCGCGCCGACGCGTTCAATCTCCGGCGTGGTATAAACCTCGGTATTGACGCCGCGTTTGGTGCCGTCGGCCAAAACCTCGATGCCGCGCGGCTCGCCGAAATACACGCCGCCGATGCATTCGCGCACGATCAGGATATCCAGGCCCCGCACCAGCTCGGGTTTCAGCGAGCTGGAATCGACCAGCGCGTCAAACACTTTTGCGGGCCGCAGATTGGCGAACACGGCCAGGTCCTTGCGCAACCGCAGCAGCGCCGCTTCCGGGCGGATCTCGAACGGCAATTTGTCGTATTGCGGGCCGCCGACGGCGCCGAACAAGACCGCATCCACCGCCTTGGCGCGCGCCATCGCGGCTTCGGTAATCGGCACGCCGTGCACATCCACCGAGGCGCCGCCCACCAGGTCCTCGCTGATCGCAAAGCTGGCGCGCCCGGAATCCTGCAGCCAGCCGAGCACGCGCCTGGCCTGCGCCATCACTTCGGGGCCGATGCCGTCGCCGGGCAGCAGCAGCAGGGATTTGTTCGGAATCAATGACTTAAACTCCCGTGATGGCCGGCTGCCAGGCTGGCATTTTGGCCTCATACGCGTCGATGGCGGGCGCATGGGCGAGGGTCAGCCCGATATCATCCAGCCCGTTCAGCAGGCAATGTTTTCTGAACGCATCCACCTCAAACGGAATTTTCGTGCCGTCGGGGCGCACAACAACCTGGTTTTCCAAGTCGATGGTGAGGCGGGCATTGTGGCCGAGGGCGGCGTCGGCCATCAACTGCGCGCAGATTTCGGGCGGCAAGGCGATCGGAAGGATGCCGTTCTTAAAGCAGTTGCCGTGAAAAATATCGGCGAAGCTGGGGGCGATGACGCAGCGTATCCCAAAATCCAGCAGCGCCCAGGGCGCGTGCTCGCGCGACGAACCGCAGCCGAAATTCTCGCCCGCGATCAGGATTTGCGCGCCGCGGTATTTTGCCTGGTTCAGCACGAAATCCGGCTTTTCGGTGCCGTCGTCGTTGTAGCGCAGCGCCGAAAACAAATCCTTGCCCAGGCCGGTGCGCTTGATGGTTTTCAGAAACCGCGCCGGAATGATTTTGTCGGTATCCACATTGGCGAGGTTGAGCGGCGCCGCGGTGGCGGTCAGGTGAGAAAATTTGTCCATCACGAAAACTCCCGCACGTCGGTGAGCGCGCCGGTAATGGCCGCCGCCGCCGCCATGGCCGGAGACAACAGATGCGTGCGCCCGCCGGGGCCCTGCCGGCCCTCAAAATTGCGGTTGCTGGTGCTGGCGCAGCGCTGGCCGGCCGTCAGCTTGTCCGGGTTCATGCCCAGGCACATCGAACAGCCGGCCTCCCGCCACTCAAACCCGGCGTCCAAAAATATCTTGTCCAGCCCTTCGCTTTCCGCTTGCGCCTTCACCAGGCCGGACCCGGGAACCACCAGCGCCCGCACATGCGCGGCGACGTGCCTGCCGGCGGCGATGGCGGCCGCGGCCCGCAGATCCTCGATGCGGGCATTGGTGCAGGAGCCGATGAACACCACATCCACCGGCAGCCCCGCGAGCTTCTGGCCGGCGGCAAGGCCCATATAGTCCAGCATGCGCCGCAACTGCGCGCGGCGGGCATCGTCGGGTTCGGCGTCCGGGTCCGGCACCGCGCCGGTAATCGGCACCACCGCCTCCGGGCTGGTACCCCAGCTCACCTGGGGCGCGATCTCCGTGGCATTCAACACCACGGTTTTGTCGTACTGCGCGCCTGCGTCGGTGGGCAATGTGCGCCAGTACGCCACCGCCTGTTCAAGGGCGCCGCCCTTCGGCGCATAGGGCCGGCCGGCGATGTAGGCAAACGTCGTCTCGTCCGGCGCGATCAGCCCGGCGCGGGCGCCGGCCTCGATGCTCATATTGCACACCGTCATGCGGCCGGCCATGTCCAGCGCGCGGATCGCCTCGCCGGCGTATTCAATAACGTGGCCGGTACCGCCGGCGGTGCCGATTTTGCCGATAATGGCCAAAATAATGTCCTTGGCGGTGCAGCCGGGCGGCAGTGTACCGTCCACCCGCACCAGCATGTTTTTCGCCGGCTTTTGCAGCAGCGTCTGCGTCGCCAGCACGTGCTCCACCTCCGACGTGCCGATGCCGAACGCCAGCGCCCCCAGCGCGCCATGCGTGCTGGTATGCGAATCGCCGCACACGATCGTCATCCCCGGCAGCGACAACCCCAGTTCCGGCCCAATAATGTGCACGATGCCCTGCCGCGCATCTGTGACGGGAATGTAGGGCACGCCGAATTCCGCGACGTTTCGCACCAGCGTGTCCACCTGCAGCCGGCTCTCCGGCTCCGCGATGCCGTGCGAGCGATCCTCGGTCGGCACATTATGGTCGGCCACCGCGATGGTGGCGTCCGTCCGCCGCACCTTCCGGCCCGCCAGCCGCAGCCCCTCAAACGCCTGCGGCGAGGTGACCTCGTGCACCAGATGCCGGTCGATGTAGAGCACGCAGGTGCCGTCCGCCATGCGGTCCACCACGTGGGCGTCCCAGATTTTGTCGAACAAGGTTTTTGCGGTCATGCCGCGCCTCCATCAAATGCGAATAGAAAGCGGTCGCTTTTTTGAAAAAAAGCTCCGCAAAAAACTTTTATTTCCCCCGGCTTTTGAGCGGCCATACTGTGGCCGCTCAAAAGCCGGGCCTACTCACTAATCACCGACTGATGCCGTAAATCATCCAGCAACTGCTGGCTCTCCAACTGCACCCGCCGTTCGATGATCAGATCTCGAATATCCTTGTCGGACGGCAGCCCAACGGGGCTGGTCTGGCGCGTGCACACCATCACCACCGAAACGCCGTCCTGCGCCACCAGCGGCTGGCTGATCTGGCCGATCGGGATGGTGGCGAGCAATTGCTGAAACTGCGGGGGCGTCACGTCGGAGAGCGTGACCGGCCCGGGGTCATCCGCGCGCACCGCGCCGAACTGCGCATTCAGCCCGTCCATATCGGCGCAGGAATGCACCGCGCGGCTGGCGGCCACCAGTTTTTCGATCACCGCGCCCTGCGCCGGACCGACCTGGCCGTTGCTGATCGGCGTCGGGTAGGCCGCAAAAACCTGGCGGATGGAGAGCGTGGTGTCGGTGGAGGTCCCGACCTGATGGGTTTCCGTCAGTTGCACGATGTCGTAGCCGCCGGGCACGCGGATCGGGTTGCTGACGGCGCCGGCCGGCATGGTCTGCACCACGGCGGCGACCGCGGGGTCGAGCTGGTTGAGCGAGACGAACCCCATATCGCCGCCTTGCAGCGCGTTCGGCGCCTGGCTGAACTGCGCGGCCACCACCGGAAACGGCGCACCCTGGCGCAACTGCTGAATCACGGTATTGGCAAATGCGCGCGCCGAAGCATCCTGCGCCGGGTCCGGCACCTGGATAAAAATTTCCGCCAGGTGGTACTGCGTGCTGCCGATCTGCGATTTCAGCGCGGTTTTTTCCGCCGCGATGTCGCCCGGCGTCGGCTGCAGCCCCGGCCCCAGCACCTGGTGCAGCACGCTCTGCCAGCCGAGCTGTGTGCGGATTTGCGACACCAGCGTGGAGAACGGAATGCCGGCCTGCGTCATGCGCTGGCGCAGGCCGCCGGGCGGCAGGTTATTGCCCTGCTCGATCCGCGTGATCGCGTCCTCGATGTCGCTCTCCGCCACCGTCACCTTGCGGCGGTCGATTTCCTGCAGTTGCAGCGTCTGGCTGATCAGTTCCTGCGTCACCTGCGGCGTCAGGTGCGAGAGCGCGTCCGGCGTCGGGTTCATGCCGCTGGAGAGCGCCAGCAGCCGGGCCCTGGCATCCACGTCGTCATTGGTGATAACCTGCCCGTTCACCACCGCGGCGATGCTGGCATTTTGCGCCCGCGCTTGGCCCCCGAAAAGGCTCGCGGCGAGTGCCAGACCGAGCAGTGACCGGCCAAAAATCTGCATCATAGCGCGTTGAATCCAACATTGCCGAGGGTTTTAAAGGTGATCTGCACCAGCAGCGTGGTGCTGCCGTTATCCAGGTTGAACGAGGTGAAGCGTTCATAAAACACCGCGCTGACCGCGGTGCATTCGTTCTGCCAACCAAACGAGAAATTCGCCTGATCGAACTGCCCGGTCTGGATGTTGCGCTCGGTGCCGGCGGCAAAGCTGTAGGCGCCGTAATTGGCGTTGAGGTTGGCGGTGTATTCGTCGCGCGCCGTGAAATACGCCGCCGGAATCGCCGAGCTGGTGCCAAGCACATAGGGGTTGGTGTTGGAATACAGATAGCCGCCGCTGATGCTGTACTGCGCGTCGCCCAGCCGCGCCGTCGCATCGATCATGCGCCGGCCGAGATCGACATGCGAGAGCCGCGTGCGGTAGGTCAGATCCAGCCAGGAGACCGGGTCGAACGTGGCGCGCGCGACGATATCCGAAGCGTTGTCGTTCAACCCGGAATCCGGCAAATAATCGGTGCTCTTGTGAAACTGGTAGGACTGCCCGATCAGCCCGTCCAGCCATTGCCCGCCCGGCAGATACCAGGCCGCGTGCAGCGCATAGTCGGCGCGCTCGCCGCCGTCCAGCCGGTCGATGCCCGGATAGCGGTTGAGATCGAACAGATTGGCGTCGGAATATTCCAGGTCCAGGCTGTCTTCGTTCGGGATGCGGTAATTCTCGCTGGTGCCGATCTCGGGTGCCGCCACCAATTGCACTTCCGGCTCGACGATCTGGCTGCCCAGAATGCCGGAATCGCGCGTGAACGGCCAGCGCATGAACACCGCGCCATAGGCCTGGCCGCGCGTCGTGTCCGAGCTGTTGATATATGAGAAGGTCGGCTGCTGGCTCAGCCCCGTGGCCTGGTAGCCCGCCGCCACCAGCTCGATCCGCGCGGTATAGAGTTGTCCCGCCGGTCCCGCGAACGGCAGGCTGTAGCCGCCGGTCAAATCGGCCTGCCTGGTATTGGTGCCGACGTCGCGCAGCACGTTGAACGCCGCGGCGTCGATGCTGTAGCGCCCGCCCAGAAAATCCGGGTTCGATTCGAAGTCGAACTGGCCATACGGGGCCACGATCGGCAGATCGCTCTGGCTCACGCTGACCACCAGGCCCTGATAGGTATCCGCCTCCAGCCGCGCGTATGAGCCCGAGCCGAAACCTTCGAGATAGGCATTCGAGCTCAGTTCCGCCGCGTTCGGCAGAATGTGAAAGTCGTCGAGATATTGCGGATCGCTGGCGTGGTTATAGGCGAAGCCGGCGCGCCAGGTGTTGTTCAGGTCGAACGTGCCGTCGGAAAAGATCGAATCGCCGAACTTGCCGGCGTCATGGCCGCCCGAGACGTCGATATCCAGCGCGCCGTTGTTCAGCGCCAGCCGGTATTTCGCATCCAGCACCGGCCCCTGCTTGACGCCGATGATCGGCGTCAGCGTGACGTCCGAAGAATCGTTGATGACCAGAAAATACGGGATCGTGACGAAAAACCCGAGCCGGGAGGACGAGCCGATGCCCGGGATCAGCAGCCCGCTGGCGCGCCGCACCGAAGGGTCCGGCTGCGTGAGGTAGGGCAGGTAGAACACCGGAAAGCCGTGGATTTCCATCTCCGCGTTGCGGTACTCGATCATCTTGTGCTGCAGATCGCGCGTCACGGAACTGGCGCGGATCTGCCACAGCGGGGCCGCCGTCGGATCGCTCTTGCACAGATCGCAGGTCGAATAGATCACGCGCGCCAGCTCGTCGATCTGGTCATTGGTGCGGCGCGCGCCGTTCGCCACCATGCGGCCGTTTTCCGCCAGCCGCGCGGAGACCGCCGTCAGCACCGCGTCCTTCATGCCGTTGGACAGCACCGCGTCGTCCGCGAACAGCGTCTCGCCGGTCGGCTCCAGCAGAATCACGTGCCCGGTGGCGGTCGCAACCCCGGTATTGCGGTCGATCACCACCTTGTCGGCGTACAGCGTCTGGCCGTTCTGCCAGGCGCGCACATGGCCGCTCGCGGTGATGATGTTGCCGGTCTTATCATAGGCAACCTGGTCCGCCAGAAACGTCACCGGCGTTTTGGCGGAAGTGGGCGGCGCGCCGCCGCCCAGCAGCGCGCCGAGTTGCCCATGCGCCAACCCGCCGGAGCCGATGGCGCCGATCACCGCCAGACCAAGGGGCGTGCGTTTCAGCATTCTTTTGGCTTGCTCTTTCCTGCGGCGTATCATGCTCTCAGCCATCTTCCAGATGCAACAACAAGGCAAGCGCGAACATCATCCCGGCGACCGCCGGCGCCCAGGCGGCCATCACCACCGGCACCGCGCCGGACGTGCCGAACTGGTCGGCGACCTCCGAGACCATGAACAGCGCGAAACCGCAACTCACCCCGCTCACCAGCATGCGCGTCGCCCCGCCGCGGCGCGACGGCCGCATGGAAAACCCCGCCGCCACCAGCGCCATCGTCGCGCACAGCAACGGCAGCGCCAGCAGCGCCTGAAACGCCAGCTCATGCTGGATCGGCGAAAACCCGGAACGTTTCAGCAGCCGGATAAAACTCGGCAGCGCCCAGAACGAGAGCGAATCGGGCGAGGCAAAACTCTCCTGCACCCGCTGCACCGTCAGATCGGTCGGGAATCGCATCGTCTTGCGGTACGCCGCCGCCGAGCCCGGCTGCAGCACCGTCACCGCCACCAGATCCCACGCGCCGTTGGTCAGCGTGGCGCGGCTGGCCTCGATGCGCTGCACCAGGCTGGTCTCGTCGTTCAGCCGCAAAATGCTGACGCCGTCGGCCGTCAGCACGTGGTGACGCAGCGTCACGTCATAGGCGTGCAGCACCGCGACGCCGTCCGGCGCAAAGCCGTGATCGCCCTGGCGCAGCCAGAGCTGACCGCCGTTCAGCGACAGCGGCCCGCCGCCCGGCCGCAAATAGGCGTTGTACAGCGTCTCGGCGCGCGAAAACATCAGCGCGGAAACCGGGCTGACCGCGCCGGTCCCAAAAATCCCCAGCAGCGTGGCCAGAAACACCGGCACCGCCAGAAACTGCCAGGCGGAAATGCCGGCCGCGCGCGCCACCACCAGTTCGGAAGACCGGGTCAGCCGCCAGAACGCGAAAATCCCGCCCAGCAGCACCCCGAACGGCAGGATCTGCATCAGCATCCACGGCGCGCGCAAAACCTCCATCTCCACCACGATCCCGAAACTGGTCGCCGGGGTAGAGGCGGACTCGCGCAACAGCTCCAGAAAATCGAACAGCGAGACCAGGGCGGTCAGCGCCGCCAGCATGATCAGCACCGCGAGCGCGAATTGCCGGCCGAAATACACCGAAATCGTGAACGGAATCACGTTCACGCCACCGCCGCCCGCCGCGCCACCGGCATCCGCCGCGGCAGAAACAACAGCATGCCCGCGAAAAACCCCGGCAAGATCGCCGCCACCCAGATCAGCGGCACCATCGCCGGGCTGCGCTCGGCGAAATTATTCACCCCCAGGCTCAGCGCCACCAGCAGTGTGACCGTCAGCACCGCCGCCACCGGCCGCAGCACGCCGCCATGCCGCCTGAAACGCCCGCCCAGAATCGCAAACAGCCCGATCAGCGAAAAACTCACCGCCGTCAGCGGCGCGGACAGCCGGCGGTTCATCTCAACCTCCCATTTCGCGCGCTCCGCCGCCGTCAGCGCCGGCGCGGGATGCAACAGATCCTGCGTCGGCGTGGCGGCCGAATCCGTCATGTCCATCGCCTCGGTCTTGCTCGCCTCCGCCAGGTTGATCGTGTTGTGGTCAAAGGTCAGCAATTCCAGCCGCCCGGTTTTCGGGTCCACCTGCTCGCGCGAGCCGTCCTGCAACTGCACCATCGGCCCCTGCGGCGTCACCAGCAATTGCCCGGACTGCGCCAGAATCGTGCTGGTCGGCGTCTTCGGCTGCGCGTCGTCGATGATAATCCCCTGCAGGCTGTTATCCGGCCCGCGGCTCTGCACATAGACCGTGATGTGGTCCGAAACCGGCGTGAAAACCCCCGGCTCCAGCAGAAACGCCGCGATCTGGTTGCGGATCTCGTACTGATAGTTGCGGAACGCCGCCAGCGTCGCCGGCACCACGGCAATATCCAGCACGTAGCAGACGCCCATCACCACCACCGCCAGCGCCAAGGCCGGCCGCGCCAGCATGGCGTCGGACATCCCGGCCCCGCGCATCACCGTCAGCTCCCGGTCCCCCGCCAGCCGCGCATAAACGAACACCACCACGATGAAACACGTGATCGGCAAAATCGTCGCCACGAACCCCGGCACCAGCAGCGCCGTCAGCTTCACAAACACCAGCGGCGACAGGCCGCGGTTGACGATGATCTGGATAAACCGCAGCGACTGCGTCAGCC
>PLFB01000182.1:56820-67905 GCA_003137135.1 Acetobacteraceae bacterium | reverse complement strand
AGTTGTTTTCGAACGGACACTTAAAATCGGGCGATTCCTTGGCTCGTGAACTGAGCGACCAGATCAGGCCGGTGTTCAAACCTGTACCTGCCGGATCAAAGGCAGCATGACCGCAACAGGGTCGGGCATGGCAACCGTGGTGAGCGATGTGGTCTGGTCGGTTGGCAGACGCGGCAGGCGGCTGACCAAAATCCGTGCTCTCGGGAGAAATGCGTTGAGATCGGTGCATAAAATTTCGCCGGCCGCCTTGGCCATCGCATATTCCGTCATGTCCCTCGGCCGTTCCTCGACCGCGACGGAAGACGGATAAAACGCCGCCAATCCTTTGGCGGACGCGGCGCAAAACCTGGAGAAAAGCTGATAGAATTTGGTGACGTAGCAATCCTCGAACTCGTGATGGAGCGAGCTGTCGAACAGTCCGGCCTTGCGCCGGAAAATTGGTGGTGTGGCGAAATAATAGAGTTGGCTGATGCCGGCGGGCAAATCTGTCAACTGCCCGGCGCAATCGGCGCGGGAATCGAAATGAGCGACGTCGCAGTCGCCACCGTGACCACGAATTGCATCGGCGACGCGCTGCGCGTCAGCTTGGCCACGCGCATAGGTTATGATGACCCTGGCGCCGCCGGTCGCCAACAGCTTTGCGGTTAATTCGCCAAGCCCACGGGAACCGCCGATGACAAGGGCCGTGCTGCCCGCAAATTCGTCCGGCTGGCACGCGCCGGCAAGCTCCGTCAGCGAGGGCTGCTGCACGGGCGGCGTTCGGAAAAAGCTCTCGATGCGGCCAAACACGCCGCTGCCCTGGACTTGCAGGCGTACCGAGCCAAGTTGCGCATTGCTGGCATCAACACGAAAATGCAGTGGCGCCGCGGCAGGCTCCGCGCCGTGCAGCGTGAAACCGCCATACATCGAGTGCAGGCCGGGGCAGACCATGCCCACCAGCAGCGTGGTCGAAAGCATCGCCCGGATCCGCCCGGTTGACCACAAGCGGCAGCCGCCGGGAAACTGGGCGTGCAGAACGGCATCGCTCGCGGGGGCTGCCAGGCAGCCGGTCCGCCCGGCGATTTGCTCTAACGTGAGTTCAATCGCCTCAACTGGCGGGCTCACAAGTGCATGATGGTGTTCGGGGTAGGGGTCCGCCGGCCGGAACGGACCGAATGTGAGGATGACGCTGGCGACGGAGACCTCTCCAACAAAGGCTTCGATCGTGCATTTTTCCTCGGTCAAACCGATCATCCGGTATTCGGCCAGGTCGCCGACATAGAGCATTTTTCTGAATATGGCTTTGATCGAGGCCACCGGTTCCCGCGGCGCCAGCCGGGTGGCCGCCAGTTCGATGGCCGTCAGTGCATTATGGATGCCGTGCACAACCGGCGCGCCGGCCTGGGTGCGGCGCGCGAAGAGTGCGTCCAGGTGCATCGGGTTGCGGTCGCCGGAAATTGCGGCAAAGCGGATTTGGTCCGCGGGCGTAAAGCGCCTTTGGCCCAAAACGTCAAATGGCATCGGCTGGCTCCGCGAATGGTTGAAAAGGCTTTAGCAATACCAGCAGGTTCAAAAAATCCAGAAATGATTTGCGGTGACGCCCGAGAGATTACGCAGCCGCCGCTGCCCGCGCAAATGCGGCGATGACAATATAAAATGGACGATGCCTTTTGGCGCCGGGCCGGTTATTCTGTGCGGCGACCTATATAAAATGGCGCCAAATCAGAATGGGCGGCAAAATTTTCGTCTAAAGTGATTAAAATCGGGCAAACGAACTATACGGCGGCGGCGCTCGCCGTGTTCGTGGACGAAAACCAAGCTTTTTGGGCTAAAATCAGAAAATCTGCTACTTCCGGATGTACGAAATGCTTGCCAAAACATTTAATTGTTATTAGGAAAATGTAACTTCAGGTACGGGCTGCCTGAATTCTCTTCCACAAAGGTTGTGGGGGCGGGTTTGGCTCATTTTGTGGGGAGCTTTTCAAGTTTTATCGCATCTCAGACCGCGTTGCGTTCTGCCGCCCGGGTTGATCCCGATTTCATCCGATGGTTCCGAATTGTCGGGCGCCGCTCGGCGGAAAGTCTGCCGGCTACGGCAGGTTCGGCTGGATCTGGTCCGGGTGCCTGGTGCCATCGGGCTGAGCGAGAGCGGCGCCATCGCTCCCTTACCCTTCAACACGGCGTGCATGGGCGGTGGACGTCATACGGAATTGATACGGCATGAATTATCATTTGCGTGAAATTCTCGATTACGGTTCCGAACATGCGCTGGCGCGTGCGATGCCCGGGATCCAGGACGGCTTGGATATCGCGCTGAACGGGTTCCCGGTTTCGGTTGACAATCACTGGGCGGTTCAGATGATCGATGAGGTCCACCTGCTGGATGGCTTGGTGCCGGATATCGGCACGGACCCGGTGCCCGGCGAAAAGGAGGTGTGGGTCGAGTTCCTGTCGGATGTTTCGATGACCCCGCTGGAAGGCCAACTGCCTGGAACGCATGTCTTGTATGGCAGCGCGATCCAGAATTGCGCATCCGGCGCCTCGCCGGTGTACGATATGTTCACATTTTTCGCCGTGACCGAGGGGACTCTGACGGAAAAGGGTTTTGCGATTGATCGGGTTCTGGGCGTGCATAGCTCGCCGATCCAATGCCGTGTCTCGCATATCGACCCGGCCAAACCACCCGTTTGGCAATATCGCTGTATCGCCGAGATTTCGGCCGACGACGATTTGACCGACCTGTACCGGCGCGACATGGTCATCCACCGGCTGGCCTTCAAATACCTCAAGGAGGCGGCGGGCAAGATCGTAGATACCGCCCGCATGGCGTGTGCTCCAAATCTGTCCCCGCTCTGAAATTACCTGCGGCTCGGCGGCTTTTTAGGGGGGGCGGCTTTGGTTTCAATTGTCTTCTTCGGCGGCGCCGGACGATGCGCGTTTTCTGGCGCAACACTCACGGTCTCCGCCGGACTCGCCGGCGCGGCCGGGGATCTCGGCGCGCTGCCGCCCAAGCGGCTCTCCTTGGCCAGATGCGAGCGCACGGCGGAGTAGTTCGGCGCCACCATCGGATAATCACTCGGCAAGTTCCATTTTTCCCGATACTGCTCCGGCGTCATGTTATACTCGCTCGCCAGATGCCGTTTGAGCGTCTTGAATTTTTCGCCGCTCTCAATGCAGACGAGAAAATCCGGCTGGATCGATCGGGCGGGGTCCACGGCGGGATTGTTGGGGGCGCGAATGCCGGGAAATAATTTGGTTTCGGCATGCGGGGTCCCGGTTAACGCTTTGGGCAGATCGATGGCCGGCGTTTTTGCAAAGGCCGGGGCGAAGCTGGCCGGCGATGCGGCGCCGGAACCGTCCTGAAGATGGCGCAGCGTTTTGAACACGTCGGTGATCAGTTGCGGCAGGGACTCGGTTGGTACATTATTACGGCCGACATGGGCTGTTACGATATTCGAAGTCAGGACCAGTAGCTCGGTATCGAGGTTCGAGGGGGTCATATACTGTCTCTGTCGAAGGATTTAAATAAAATACCGATCTGCTTGGTACATATATTGGGATTTTGCAACCCTTACACGGGAATTAGCCGGCTCGATCGACGTGCCGCCTTTGCGCGTCTGTTATGCCGCGTGCATTTGCAGCCCTGGCCAGCGCAAGGGTACCAAAATGTTAAGGATGCATAATGATTTGAAAGAATGGCCTTTTCCTCTTAATAATTAATTATAGAACAAAATGAAATCACGGATGGTTTCGACGGATCCGCGCTCAAGCAAGCGGTCGCTTTTTTGAAAAAAAGCTCCGCAAAAAACTTTTGGAAATTTGGGCCAAGGGATTTGAAACCAGCGCGATGTAGTGGAATCAAAAGTTTTTTGCGGAGCTTTTTTTCAAAAAAGCGACCGCTTGCTTGCTTTGCGCTCTCCGACTAACTCTTATATCCCTGTTGCACCAGCGCGGCGATGATTTGGTCCTTGATCGAGATGCTCTGCGTGGCGGCGATCATTTTCAGCTGGCGAAACATGGTCTCGCTGAGATTGATCTGCACGGGGCGGCAGTTTTTTGTGCGGTGTCCAGGGCCGCCGCCAGGCAAGGACGCTGCCGGTGGTTTGAGGACACCTTGTCTTTGAAGATTGGAGATGACCTCGCCGGTTTCGGCGACCAGTGCGGCTTCCGCGGCGGCGCCGGCGGCGTTTGGCAAGCGCTTGCCCGGAGCTGCGCCGGGAGGCCTGGTGCGCGGGCGGCCGCGCTTGTGCCGGGGTGGATTCTCCGGGGAAACCGAGGCGCCGGTGCCGGATGGCGAGCCGGTATCCTGCGGCGGCGGGTTTTCGCTGCCGCTCCAGAGGGGGGCGGCCGGGTCGGGCCTCGCTTGCTCCTGGATTCCAGCCCTCGAATCGCCGGATGGGTGCATGAACATCTCAGGCCTCGGCGATCAGGCGGCCGGATTCTTCCAGTCCGAAGGAATGCAGGGACCGCATCGCGGCGTTCAGGCCATGATTGAGCTGGCGCGCCCGCCGGCTGGCGCTGACCGAGCGGGTGGCAAAACGGCCCAATGCCCGGCGCAGGGCCTCCGCCAGCCCGGCGATTTCCTGATCGTCGATTCTGCGCCACTCGCGCGCCGCGGCTTCCAGGTTCGGCGCGCCGAGCTCGCGCATCGCATAGACGATGTCGGAGAAGGCGGGTTTTGTGTGCTTGAGCGACAGCTCGATCGCCATCGCCGCCTCGGTGATCTGGGCCGGCCGGCCGGTCAGGAGCAATTCGTCGAGTGCCGCGAGTTTCTTGTGCAGATCATCGACAATCTCGATCCCGGATTGCAGGATCGAGGCGATGGACCGGCTGTCCATCGCCGCGGGCGAGTTCGCATTGGTTTCGGGGGATCTCGTCATGTCATTTCCTTCATCGCGCCGATGATCGATTGGGCAAGTTTGTCAGGAGAGACGTCGTAGGTTCCGTTTTGGATGGCGGTTTTCACTTTTTGAATCGTGGCCGGATCCACGCCCTCCGCGTTGCGGGCGGCGTCGAGAAGTTGCGTGCCGGCCGCGGCGTCGCTGCTGAGGCTGACCTGCTCGGCGCCCGCCGCATTGCTGTCCGCGGCCGGCGGCGCAGTGCCGGCGGCGGCCGGCTTGGCGGGCGAGGTGGCGCCGGCGTGATCCGCGGCGCCCGCGTCGTATGCCGCCGGCGAGATATTGATCGTGTTGCTCATTTTCCACCGGCCCATTCAGCCATGCCCAACATTTCGTTAGCCAGGGTTTCCACCGCGCGCTCAAAATCGTCCAGCGCCTCGGTACTGCCCATCACATTCGCGCGCAGCAATACCCCGCTCAAACCGGAATAAATCTGCATCATCGAGGGGCCGAGCGTGGTGCCCTCGCTGGTATCCAGGATCACCGACATGACGTTGAGCAGCCGGTTGGCGCGCTCGATCATGGCGGCTTTCATCATCAGGTCGCCGCTGTTGATGGCGTCTTTCGCCTTGCGGGCGTAGAAGCGCAGCGCCCGCCAGCCGTGCCGCAGCCAATCGATGCTTGCGTCGCCGTCGAACATCGTGGCGCGGTATCCGGACATCATTTCAATGGTCATCGTTGATGTCTCCTAGCCTGAACTATTGCCGGTTGAGGTGAAGATGCTGAGATAGGCTTGCGTGGTCTCGGCGGAGGTGGAGGCTGATTCGGCGATTGAATATTCATCGACGAGAATTTTCAACTGCGCATTGTTCTGCTTGGTGATCTGCGCGATCTGGCTGGTGATGGAGGTGACGTCGTCGTTGTAGCTGGTGGTCTGCGCGTTGATCGAGCCGTTGGAGCCGGCGGAGCCGAGCGCGTTAGTTGTGGCGGCGGCCAGGTTTTTATGAATCTGATCGACCAGGGCGGCCACGCCCGTGGGGTTGGCCGCGTAGGCCGTGGAGAACGTGGCGCTGTTGAAGGAGACCGCGCCGGTGCTGCTGACGGTCAGGCCGATGGCATTGGACGACAGCCCGCTGGCGGCGGCGGCGGTGACGGCGGAGAGCAGCTGCGAGGACATGTCCGATGCGGTGTAGTTGCCGAGCAGCACGCCGGATTTGGCGGAGCTCGAGGTCGAAGCCGAAGCCGATGAGGCCGCGACGTAGGCGGTTTGTTTGGCGATTTCGGCGATCGCGGCATTCAGGTTGGTGGCGACCGAGTCCACCGCGCCGGCGATGCCGCCCGGCGAGGAACTGACGGAGACCGTCGTGCTGCCGGATGAAACCAGGCTGAGCGTGACGCCAGGGATCGCCGTGGTGACGGTGTTGCCGGTTTCCGTGACCGGCACGCCGTTGATTTTCAGCGCGGCGTTCGCGGCGGCTTGGGCCACCGTCATGGCGCCGCCGGTGGCCGAGGCGGAATAGTCAAACTGCGCGAGCGCGCCGGTGCCGGTGACGGAAAATGCCTGCGCGCTGCCGGTGGCGCTGCCTTGCAGAACCAGGCGGTCGCCGGTGGCGGTGCCGACCACGCTGGCGGTAACGCCGCCGGCAACCTTGTTGATCGCCGCGGCGATGCCGTTCAGCGTCATGTCGCCGGAGCCGACGGAGACCGTTTCGCTCTTGCCGCTCTTCAGCGAGATGGTGAGCGATTGCGCGCCGGAGCCGGAGCCGATTTTGGCCGAGCCGGAACCCAGCGTGCTGGAATAGATTTCCTGCATTTTGGCCAGCGTCACGTTGGTCAGGCTGTACTGGCCGACGGCGGCCGTGTTGGTCGCGGTGGCGGTGACGACGCCGGTGGTGGAAGTGCTCGCGGCGCGGTTATTAATGGTTGAAAGATTGCTGATGCCGGCGAGCGCGGTGGAGAGCGAGGACACCGTGCCCTGGATGGAACTCCACGCGGAGATCGTCGCCTTGTCAGCGCTCTCTTGGTTTTGCAGCACGGTGATCGGCGCGTCGAGGCGAGCTTCCACCGTGTCGATCTGACTGGTGATTTCGCTGGAGCCAAGAGAACTTACCGAACTGGTCATGTTGCAAATTCAAATCAATGAGGAAAAAATTTTGGTAGCGAGAGAGCGGCCGGCGCCAAAGCGCCGGCCGGTTCTTGAAACCGCCTTATGGCAGCAGGGACAGATAGGATTGCTGCAGCGTCGTCGAGCTCTTCAACGCGGCCACGCCCGCCTGCGCCTGGATCTGCGCCTGGGTCAGCTGGTTGCTGACCTGCGGGATGTTGGCATCCTGCACGACACCGAGCGCCGAGGTCACGTTCTCGGAGGTGGTGTTCAGGTTGTTGATGTTGGCGGTCAGACGCTGCTGGGTCGCGCCGAGCTGGCCGCCGGCGTTGTTCAGGCCCTGCAGGGCGAACTTGACGACGTTGATCGCCTGGTTCGCGCCAGCGACGGTGCTGACATTGATCGACGCCAGCGAGTACAGCGTGGAGGCGGAGCCGAGACCGATATCCGAGCCGTTGGCGACCTTGAAGCCGGCGCTGGATTGCAGCTGGACCTGGCCTTGCACGGTGCCGGAAGCACTCCCGGAGGCAGAGAGGACCTGCGGCGTGGAGCCGGTGGTGGCGAGCGAGCCGGAGGTGACGCCGGTAATGTTGATGTTCTGGCCCTGGGACTGGGTCAGCGTCAGATTACCGTTGGAGTCGATCGCCGCGGTGATGCCGGTGGTGCCGGTATCGCCGTTGATCTGCTGCACCAGGTCCGAAACGTTCTGGGCGTTGATCGTCTGCTTGGAAGAGCCTGAGCCCTGCAGGGAGAAGGCAAAGCCGCCGGTCCCCGCAGTCGCTGTCAGGGTGATCGATGTGGTGGCCTGCGCCTGGATGCCGGTGGTGCCGGAGGTGCTGTTCACCGCCGACGCGATCGAAGCGGCGGACTCGTTCTTGGTGACGGTGGCACTGCCGGTGCCGCCGCCGTTGCTCGTCCAGGACACCGCGCCGGCCGTGAACGCGCCGGTTGAGGCGCCGGGGGCGCCGAGGCTGAGCGCACCGCTGGCGGAGCTGTGGTTGTTTTTCGAGTTGTAAACGCCGGTGGTGAGGAACGTGGCTTTCGAGGCGTTCAGGCCGATCGACGAGGCGCTGGTATCGGCGATCGAAAGGTTGATGGTCTGGCCTTCATTCGCGCCGACCTGGAACTGCACGTTGCTGAACGAGCCGTCGAGCAGGTTGATGTTGTTGAACTGGGTCTGGTTGGCGATGGTGGAGACCTGCGAGGTGAGCTGGTTGGCCACACCCTGCAGCGACGCGGCTTCCTGCGAAGTCTGCGTGCCGTTGGCCGCTTGCACAGCGATGGAGTTGAGCTGCTGCACAACGCCGATTTGCTGAGTCAGCGCGCCCTGCGCGGTCTGCAGCAGGCTGACGCCGGTATTGGCGTTGGAGATGGCCTGCGTGATGCCGTTGAGCTGCGAGGTGAGGCCCTGCGCGGTGATGTAGCCCGCCGGATTATCCGCCGGAGAGTTGATGGCAAGACCGGTGGAAAGTTCGTTTTCCAGTGTGTTGTTGGTGTTGGAGACGTTGGAGATCGCGTTCAGCGAATCCAGCGCTCCGGTATTGGTGAGAATAGAACCGACGGCCGACATGGGATACTCCTTGGTTGAGGTTGTCGCTCCCATTTATTCAATCGAAGGTAAGCAAGTTTTCCTGGTTAGATAAAATATACTTAATAAAAATCGCTGTAAAGCAGTATAGATTTCACACGCCAACTGTCAATGCTCTATTATACAATAAATGTCTCTAATTTGATTGCTTGTTACTTGCTGTATACTAAAACGACATGAAAAGCAGCGGAAAGGAAGGGCTTCTTTTTTGAAAAAAAGAAGCAAAAAACTTTTTGCTGTGGGCGGTGCAACGCCGGTGTCTCTTTAAGCCCCTCTGACGGGGGCGCTTAAAGAGACGCCGGCGTTGCACCGCCACCTCGTAAAAGTTTTTTGCGCGCCCGGGCGGGAAGCTTTTTTTAAAAAGTGCCTCTTTCTTCCCTGCTTCAAACATCCACCGGATAAACCTTACTGACAGGATCAAGCTCGTTAGGCTGAGGCTTCGGCGGCGCGGGGCGTTTGCCGCCGGTCCGGCGCCATTGCTGCATCTTCCACACATAGGCCAGAATCTCCGCGCAGGCGCGGTAGAGTGCTACGGGGATGTGATCGCCGGGCTCGACATGACGATAGACGGCGCGCGCAAGCGGCGGCAGTTCGACCACCGGGATGCCGTAGCCGCGCGCCCGGCTGACGATTTCGGCGGCGAGCAGGCCGACGCCCTTCGCCAGCAGGATCGGCGCGTTGTCCTCGCCGCGGCGGTAGCGGATGGCGACGGCGTAATGCGTAGGGTTGGTGACGACGACGGAGGCTTCCGGGATTCGCTTCATCTGGCGCGATCTCGCCATGCGGCGGGCGATCGCGCGCTGGCGCTGCTTGACGTGCGGATTGCCCACGGAATCTTTCATCTCGTTGCGGATTTCTTCATCGCTCATGCGGAGTTTTTGCCGGTGCAGCCAGTATTGCAGCCCGACATCGGCGCCGGCGACGGCGATGACGGCGATGCAGATCCCGACCAGAATTTGCAAACAGAGCGAGAGCAGCAGGGCGCCGCTGGGATAGGAAACCGAAGAGAGCGCCGCGAAGTCGATGGCGTGGGTGGAAATCATCACCGCGCCGACGCCGCCGATGATGACGAATTTCAGAATCGATTTGATAACTTCGCTGAGGTTGGTCGGGGAAAACATTTCTCCCAGGCCATGCATCGGGTCGAGTTTCGAGAAATCGAGCTTGATTTGTCCGAAACTCATGATCCAGCCGCCGGAGAACAGACTGGAGGCCACGGCCATCGCGCTGATCAACATCAGCAGCGGGGCCAGCTCGAAAGCCGTGGCGCGCGCCCAGTTCGCCGCCGCCGCGGGCTGGGCGAAGCCGGCCTGGGCGAGGCAGCCGGCCATCAGGTCTTCGAGCCGCAGACCGATGCCGGCCGCGGCGCCTAATCCGATGGTGGTCGCCAACACGACGCTGGCGGCTTTAGGCAGGTCGGCCGAGCGCCGGATCTGTCCCTGTTCGGCCGCCTGGCGCAGCTTGCGCTCGGTCGGCGCGTGTTTCTTGTCGCCGCCTTCAGCCATTCTTCGAAATCGTCAGCAGCGCGTGCGTGCCCATCGTCATCAGCTGGTGGAAATCGCGGCCCATGAAGGGGATCGCGCTTGCGAAAATCCAAAGGCCGGCCAGGATCAGGATCGGGAAGCCGATCGTCAGAAGGTTCATTTGCGGCGCGAAAATCGTGGTCAGGCCGACGGTGATGTTGATGGCCATCGCGACCGCCAGGACCGGCATGGCGAGCCAGACGGAAGCGGTCAGGAGATTGCTGCCGAGCGAGGTCAGGGCGTTCCATGAATCGAGGTTGGTGATCATGGTGCCGGACTGAAACGAATGCGCGAGGCCGGCGAACAGCATGACGGGGCCGCCGGTCGCGATGAAGGCGATGGTTCCGGCCCAGTACATGATGTCGTAGAGAATCGGCGTCGGCGTGTTGGCTTCGCGGAATTGCAGTTCGGCGAAACCGAGCCCGATGGACAGGCCGGCGATTTCGCCGGCGCCGGCCACGGCGGAGACGATGATCTGCATCGTCAGCCCCAGCATGCCGCCATAGGTGATCTGGACGATGCCCTGGTAGATGGCGGAGATCGGATCGCCGGGGAAAGGCGGCAGGTCCGGCAGCCAGAGGGCGAGCGCCGCGGCGAGCGCCGCCGCGGTGATGGCCTTGACCATCGCCGGAATGTAGCTCGAGCCGAACAGGGGGGCGGTGATGAACAGGCCGGTAATGCGTAAAAATGGCCACAGGAAATGGCCGAGCCAGGTCAGCACCTGGTCGTCGGTCAGTTCCATGACAGGCGAACCATGGCGCCGGCGTGGCTGATCCAATCGACCGCCAGCCCCGCCAACGCATGCATCAGCGCATCGCCACCGAAAAACGGGATGGCGAGCATCACGAAGAGTTTCGGGATCAGACTGAAGGTGGTGTCTTCGATCTGGAAGGCGGCCTGGAAGATGGCGGTGACGATGCCCACGATCAGCAGCACGGCGATGATCGGCGTCAGGGCATCGACCTCGACGAACAGCGCATGCCACAGCAGCGTGAGGTAGATCGGCATTTAGAGCGTCAGACCAGGCGATAAAGGACTTCTTTTTCTGAAGAA
>PLFB01000182.1:0-56744 GCA_003137135.1 Acetobacteraceae bacterium | reverse complement strand
CCGAGCGACATCAGGACGGAGGCCACGGCGAGGTCGATCAGGACGAAGGGGATGTAGATGAGAAAGCTGACCTGAAACGCCGTCTCCAGTTCGGAGGTCGCGAACGCCGGGACGAGTACAGTGAAAGGTATATCCAGGGCGGTTGCATAATGCCCGCCGCTCAAATCGACGAACAGATGCAGCGGTTCCTTGCGGGTTTGCGAGAGCATAAAATTCTGCATCGGCGGCTCGGCGTTTTGCACCGCCTCGGAAAAACCGATTTGTCCGGCGAGGTAGGGCTGGATGGCGGCGGTTTGCTCCTGCTGGAGGATCGGGCGCATGACGAACACCGTCATCGCGAGGGCAAGCGCCGCCAGAATCATGTTCGGCGGCGTGGTTTGCAGGCCGAGCGCCTGGCGCATGATCGAGAGCACGATGATGATGCGGGTGAAGGGCGTCATCAGCAGGATGATGCCGGGCAGGAAGGCCAGGCCGGTGATGACGAGGAGCGTCTGGACGTTGAGCGAGTAGGATGCCTGGCCCTGCTGGCCGCCGGCGCTCAACAGAGTGAGCCCGTCGGCGGTGGCGGCGTGGGCGAAGCCGGCGAACCCGATCGCGAAAAGCGCCGCCAGGCCGAAGATTCTGAAACATTTTCTCACGCCGGGCCTGCCTCACCGCGCGGCAAAAAATCAGCGGCGGCGATTGGCGAGGTGGGGTCGAGGCTGCCGATGGGGCGGATGCCTTGCCGGCCGGCGCTGACGAGAAAACGGCGGCCTTCGGCTTCGACGATGAGGAGCGAGGATTGGCCGCCGAAGGAGCGGGTGGCGATGATGTTGATGGCGGATGGCTGGGCCGGGCTGAGGCCGAACCGGCCGGACCTGATGCGGCGGCCGAAATAGGCGACCGCCATCAGGCACGCCAGGATGACGGCCAGCGGCAGCAGCGTCGTCAGCACCGTCGCGAAGGAAAAGTTTTGGTCCATCAAGGCGGGCTTTATTGCACCGCGGAGAGCAGGGAATTGAACATCGTGTTAGCGGCCGCGATCACCTGGGCGGCGGCCTGATAGGATTGCTGGTAGTTGGCCAGCAGCACCGCCTGCTGGTCGGGCGAGACGCCGCTGATGGTCTGCAGGCTGGTGGTCGCGGCGGTCACCTGCGAGGCGCTGGAGGTGGCGAGCGTCGCGGCCTCCTGGGCGTTCGCGCCGAGCGAGGTGTTGAGGCCGACCGCGGCGGTTTGCAGCGTGCCTTGCGAGGATGTGCCGGGAGACGTCCAGATGGCCGCCATGCGGGTGGCGTTGCTGCCGCTGCTGGGGCCGCCGGGCTGCAGGGTGAGTGTGTCGCCGGCCGCGGGCGTGCCGGAGATGGGGAGCTGCCAGTAATTGCCCGACGCAGCACCCGCCGGATAGGCGACGGCGATGGTTCCATTGCCGCCGGACAGGCTGCCGGATGCCACCACGGTGGGCGGGTTGGCGGTGGTCTCGACGTTGTAGGCCGAGGATGAGGTGAAGGTGATTTGCAGCGTCTGGCCGTAATAATTTGCGGGGACGACGGCGGCGCCGGCGGCGGGCGTGCTGGTGACGGTGTCGTTCCCGGCGGTGAGCTGGCCGGCATTGTTATCGACGACGCTGCCGTTCGCCTGCAGGGTGCCGGGCGAGGCGACGTAGGGGTCGGCGGCGGCGATCTGATCCGGGTTCGTCGCGGCGACGCTGATGGCGGCGGCGGCGCCCGGCGCTGGGTTGACGGCAAACTGGTCGCCGGAGGCGGGAGCGCCGCTGACGTTCAGCGTCATGCCGGCGAAGGCCAGCGTGCCGCCGTTGACGGTAACCGGATAGAGCGTGCCGCTGGCCTGGTCGGTGGCGCTCCAGCCGTTGGCGGCGCTGTAGGAGAGGGTGAAGGGGCCGCCGTCTGTGGGCACCTGGCCGGCGTTGGTGATCTGCGCGGTGAGGCTGGCCGTGCCGGTATTGCCGGCCGCCGGCGCGACGCTGGGGGACGGCACGGCGAACAAGGCGGCGCCTGGCGCGCCGGCGGAGGTGAGGCCTTCGGCCTGCGAGGTGTTCACGTTCGCGGCGAACACGCTGGCGAGCGTGCCGAGCGACTGGTTCGCCGCGGCGCCGGCGTTCCAGCTGGCGATATTCGCCCCGATTTGCCCGTCGGTCGCGGTCAAGGTCACGGCCGTATCCGCGGCGCCGGCGGTGATGGACGGCGGCTCAGCACCTGTGCCGCCCGTCAGGGACAGCGATTTCACGCCGCTCTGGTCGAGCAGGACGGTGCCGCCGGAGGCGACGATGACCGCGCCGTCGCTTTGCGGCAAAACATTGACGGGCAACAGGCTGGCGAGTGAATTGAGCGCGGCCTCCTGCTGGTCTTCCAGCGTCGGGTCGTTCGGCGAGGCCTGCAGGTCCTGGTTGATGATTTTGAGCTGGCCGAGCAGGTTGTTCGCCGCCGTGACGTTTTGGCCGAGCGCCGTGACGGCGCCGGTCATGGTCTGCGTGATCGAGCCGGCGGCGCTTTGGAAACTGCCGGCGACGTTCTGCGCGTCCGACAAGACCGTCTGTTGCGCGCCGCCGCTGGTCGGGTCGGCGGCGAGGGCGGCGACGTCGGTGAAAAATTGGTTCATGGCGCTTTGCACGTCGCCGTCGTCCTGCAGCGCATTCGAGATGTTGGACAGGGAGGTGGACATGACCGTGGCGGCGGCGCCGGCGCTGTTGGCGGTGCGCAACACGCCGGCGACAAAACCGTCGGCGGCGCGGGCGATTTGCGGGGTTTCCACGCCGGTGCCGGGCTGGTTGGCATTGGCGACGGCGGTGCTCAGATTGACGGTTTCCACGGCGTAGCCGGGGGTCGCCGCGTTGGTGAGGTTCTCCGAGACGGTATTGATGCCGGCCTCGAACGCCTCGATCCCGGAGAGGGCCGTGTTCATCGCCCCGATCAGCCCGCTCATCGTTTTGTCCTCGTGCGCATTTTTGTCATTTTGATTTTAGGGGTCTGGCGCGGCGGCGTTGCTTGGCGCGGCGCCGACCGATTGCAGCACCTGCTGCATCAAGGGTGAGTTCGAGATGCTGATGATTTTGGCGGCATAGTTCGTGTCGGTGGCATAGCCGGAGGTCTGCAGGGCGTGCGCGAAACCGCTGATCGAGGACTGCCCGGCGACCGCTTCGAAATTGGCCCGAATTTCGCCGACATAGTCTGAAATGCTGGCGGCCGGCGTGGCATAATCCCGAAACGTCGCGGTCTGCGGCGTCAGCACCCCGTTCACGACTTCATGCGTGTCTCGCACCGTGCCGGATTGGCCGGATGCGGCCTTGATGCCGAACAAATTGTTGCCGGCGGCGGCGGCACCCCAGCCGGTTTCCAGCGCGGTCTGGGCGAGCAGGCCGACGGGGGAGACGTTCAGGACCTCGGCCGCGTCCTGGATTTGCGGCCAGACCGATTGCGCGAAATTGGTCGCCTGCTGCACCAGGGTTTGGCTCGGCGCCGGCGCCGGCGCGGATACCGGTTGGGCCGGCGGGGTGCCCATCGTGGCGATCGAGGACATGGCGGCATCCTGGCTGGTTGGGCTGGCGCCGGCGGTGCTGATGGCGGGCGATGGCGCCTGGCTGCTGTTGGTCAACTGCTTGATCAGCGCGTCGGTCAGGCCTTTGTCGTATTTGCCGAAATCGTTTTGCGCGATGTTGTACAAAAACATGTTCTGGAAATCCGAGCCGCCGGTGCCGAGCGAGTCGGAATCAAACCCGGTCTGGCTCATTTCCGAGAGCATCTGGTACCAGAGCATGCCGGCCATGTGGGTCGCGGTTTGCGCGATCGTCGGGCGCGCGGCGCTGCTCTGCCCCGTCAGTAACGCCGCGCGGTCGAGCGAGGCCGTCATCAGATGACCTTGATGTTGCCGTTGATCGCGCCGGCCTGCTTGAGCGCCTCGATGATGGCGACGAGGTCGGCGGGTGTCGCGCCGACGGCATTCAACGCACGCGCGACGTCCGCCAGCGTGGCGGCGTGCGGCAGATTGACGACGCTGGCCTTGCTCTGGCTGGCGTTGACCGAGGTGTTCTGCACGCCGACCGTGGTGCCGTTGCTGAGTGCGCCCGGCTGGCTGACAGCGTTCTCCGTGGTGATGTTGACCGTGAGATCGCCATGCGAGACCACCGCCGGCCCGAGCGAGACCCCTGCGTTCATCACGATGGTGCCGCTTTGCGCATCGACGACGATGGTGGGCTGCTGATCCTGCGGCGTGATGGGAATGTTGAGGACGGTGGCCATGAAGCGGACATCGCCGGTGCCGTAATAATTCAGATCGACTTCGGCGGGCGAGACCGCGGTGGCAACGTCCGGGCCGTATTGCGCGGTGATCAGGTCGGCGATTTGCTGCGCGGTCTGGTAGCTGGGGCTGTTCAGCAGCAGCTGGATGGCACCGTTCTGAGAAAAGGTGGCCGGGATCGTCGCCGACATGATGCCGCCGCCCGGCAGCGAGCCGACGGTCGGCACGTTGACGCTGGAGGAGGTGCCGCCAGCGGCGGCGGCGTAGCCGCTGACCAGCAGCGGGCCTTGCGCCTGCGCGTAAACCTGGCCGTTGCCGCCGCGCATCGGCGTGGGGAGCAGCACACCGCCGGCGAGCGAGGTGGCGTTGCCCATGGCGGAGACCGAAACGTCGATGTGCTGGCCGGCATGCGCGAAGGCCGGCACCTCGGCTGTCACGATGACGGAGGCGACGTCCTGCGGCTGCATGAACGTCACGTTGGGCAAAGCGATGCCCATGTTGCGCAGCATGTTGAGGATCGCCTGCTGCGTGTAGGGCACTTCGGTGGTCTGGTCGCCGGTGCTGGGCAGCCCGACGACGAGGCCGTAGCCGTAGAGCTGGTTGGTCGGCGCGCCGCCGACGCTGACCAGCGAGCCGATGGTGGTGGTGTCGGCCGCGGCGAAGCCGGGCAGGCCGAGGCCGGCGAGCAGCGCCGCGAATCGCACCAATGATTTGAAGTTTGGCGTGTTCAAAACGGCGAGGCCTTCGAAAGAAGTTGTTGCAGCCATGGCACCTGATGCGCCTGGTTGATCGGCCCATTGCCGACATACTGGACGTTCATGTCGGCGATGTTGTTCGAGCTGATGGTGGTGTTGGCGGCGATGTCGTCCGGGCTGGCATAGCCGGTGACCAGAATGCTGGTGACGTTGCCGTTGACGTTGACGTTGGTGCGGCCGGAGAGCGCCAGCGTGCCGTTGGCGTCGATCTGCGTAATGACCGCTTCGACCTGGCCCGAAACGTCATTGGAGGCCTGCGCCGAGCCCGCGCCGGTATATTCCTGGTCGCTGGTGGCGGCGACCGAGGGCGAGAACGGCGATCCATTCATGCTTCCAAACGTCAGCGGCACGCCCATGAAACTCGTCAGGGCGTCGTTCAGCGTGCCCTTGCGGGTGAGCGAATCATTGTCGTTGTTGGCGGCGCTGGAGCTGGTGACGATGTTGATGGTCACCAGATCGCCGATGCGCCAGTCTTTTCGGGGTTCATACAGCGAGCCAGAGCTGGCGGAGGGAAACACCGAGCCGTCCGTGGACGCCGCCTGCGGCGAGACGGCGACGGGAAACGCCGCCGGCTGGATGGTGGTGAGCGGCCCCGGCGGGGAGGCGCAGCCGGCAGTCGCCAGTGACAGCGTCAGGGCGAACCACGAAGGAAGTAAGGACTTCTTTTTCTGAAAAAAAAGAAGCAAAAAGACTTTTATTAACTGCGAGCTGTGACTGCATCGAAGCCAAAGCCCACCGAAATCAAAAGTTTTTTGGTTACTTTTTTTCAAAAAAGTAACTGCTTCCTGCCGGCTTCGCATCACGCCCCCGACGCCGCCTGCGCCAGATAATTCATCTGATTATCCACCGCCGATGCCGCCTGCGTGCCCAACTGATAGGCCCGCTCAGCCGAAATCATATCCACCATCGACTGCACGACATCGACATTGGAGGATTCCAGATAGCTCTGATTGACCGAACCCAGCCCGTTGGTCTGTGGCGCGCTGACGATGGCGGCGCCACTGGACGAGGTGTTGGCGTAGAGATTGTTGCCGAGCGGTTGCAGCCCCTGCGGATTGACGAAGCTCGCCAGTTGCAATTGGCCGATCTGCGTGGCGGTCGATGAGCCGGGCAGCGTGACCGAAATCGTGCCGTCGGTGCCGATGGTCACGGAGGTGGCATTCGCCGGGATCGAAACGTTCGGCAGCACCTGGTAGCCGCTGGAATTCACCAGTTGGCCGGTGCTGTTGACCTGGAACGAGCCGTCCCTGGTATACGCGATCTGGCCGTTAGGCTGCAGGATCTGAAAATAGCCGGCGCCGTTGATCGCAAGGTCGAGCGGATTGCCGGTGCTGGTCAGCGTGCCTTGCGTTTCCACATCCTTGATCGAGGCGATTTTCACGCCGCTGCCCACTTCCAGGCCTGAGGGATATTGCGTCTGGCCGGTGGATTGCGCGCCCGGCTGAATGCCGTCCTGATACAGCAGGGTTTGAAATTCCGGCGTCTCGGATTTGTAGCCCGTGGTGTTCACGTTGGAGAGATTATCGGCGATCGTATCCATCATGGTCTGGCTGGCCTCGAGGCCGGTCGCGATCGTATCGAGAGCGTGGTTCATTTTGCAATCATCCTTGCGTCAGCAGGGTGTTGAGCGCGTCGTTGTTGCCGGACTGCGTCTTCAACATCGTGGTTTGCAACTGGTAGGACCGGCTGTCGTTGATCAGATCCATCATCGCCTGGGTCGCATCGACGTTGCTCTGGTTGAGGTAGCCCTGGTGCAGGGAGCCGTCCGCCGAAGGCGTCAGCGTGGCGCCGGCGGGCGGGGAAAACAGGGTGCCGCTGATCGGCGTGAGGACGCCGGACGGCGTCGATACCAGCCCGATTTGGCCAAAGGATTCTGGGGCGGCGTTTGGCTGGCTGGCGAGCGTCCCCGAAACGGTCCCATCCTCGCCGATCGTGAGTTTCGTGACGGCGGGCACGCTGATCGGCTGGCCGGAAACGTTGAGGACCGGATTACCGTTGGCATCGGCCAGGATACCGGCGTTGGTGACCTGCAGGCTGCCGTCGCGGGTGAGCGCGTCGCCGTTCGGCGTTTGCACCTGCAGCCAGGCATCGCCGCCCAGTGCCACGTCCAGCGGGTCCCCGGTCTGCGTCAGCGGTCCGGGCGTCAGGTTAGGGTTGGGCGTCAGCGCCACGGCGTCGGCGCCGGAAGGGGCGTTGCCGCCGGTATAGGGCGAAGCTTCGGTGGCGACCTGGATGGCCTGGTAGCCGGTGGTCGCGGTGTTGGCGAGGTTCGAGGACAGCGCCTGCATGTTGGCGGTGATCGCCTGCAGGCCGGCCATCGTGGTAAAGAGTGAATCCGACGACATCAGATTTGCGTCAGGCGCGTGCTGTCGGATTGTTCGGTCTGGATCACCGTCGCGTTGGCCTGGTAGGCCTGCTGGTACTGGATGAGCTGCACCAGCAATGCCGAGGTTGAGGCGTTGGATGCCTCCAGATTGCCGGCGCTGACGGTGCCGGCCTGGCCGGTTCCGGGCGCGTTGATGACCGGGGTGCCGGAGGTCGTGCTCTGGGCGTAGAGATTGCCGGATTCCGCTTGCAGGCCCTGCTGGTTGATGAAATTGGCGATGCCGAGCGTGCCGGCGTTGATCGTCTGGCCGTTGCTGTAGGTCGATTGCACCTGGCCGCCCGGGGTGATGGTGGTGCCTTCGTAATTGCCGGGCGCGTAGCCGTTATTGGTGGTGCCGGCGATGGCGAAGGGTTGCGCGCCGAGCGTGGTGCCGGTGAAGTCGAAGGCGATGGACGAGGCCGCGGCGCCGTTGCCCCAGTCCACGTTGAGCGTGGCGGGGCTGCCGGAGACCAGCTGGCCGTTGGTGTTGAAGCCCAGGGTGCCCAGCGTCTGCACGGCGCCGGCATCCGCGCCCGACGCGGTGACGGGTTGCGCATAGACGGTCCAGGACGAGGCGTCGCCCGAGCCCTGCACTACCGGGTTCTGCACCAGATAGAGCTGGGTGGTGTTGGCGTTGCCGAGGGAGTCGTAGGTGGTGACCGACGTGGTCTCGTCATACGTCGCCGGATCGGCCGCGTTGAAGGCGGTACCGGCCGGGATCACCGGGTCGGAAGAGTTCAGGTTGAGCGTCAGGCCGAGCTGGCTGGTCGCTTGCGCGGGGACCGCGCCGGTGTTGACCGTGAGGGACTGCAGTGCGCCGCTGGCGGTGCCGTTGGCGTTTTCGGCGTATCCCAGCACCGCGGCGCCGGAGGCGGTCTGCAAAACGCCGGTGCTGCTGAGCTGGAACGAGCCGTCGCGGGTATATTGCTGCTGGCCGTTCGCGGAGACCACGAAAAATCCGTCGCCCTGGATCGCGGCGTCGAGCGGATTGCCGGTTGCGATCAGATCGCCTTGCGAGAAATTGGTGTCGAGATTTTTGGTCTGCACGCCGATGCCGGGGGTGTTGTGCGAATTTGCCGCGTAGATCGCGGAAAACAGCGCGGTTTGCGATTTGAAGCCGGTGGTGCTGGCGTTGGCGAGATCGTTCGAAACCGTATCGAGTCCGGTTTGCGAGCCGAGCAGGCCGGTGAGAGCGGTTTCGAGACTCACGATGATCCTCCAAGGACGGTTTGAATTTCAGAGACCGGAATGACTTCCGAGGTGCCGAACACGTTCAGGGTTTGCGAGGACCCGGCGACGTTGACGCCCTCGACGCTATAGACGCTGTAGGTATTGACCGGGACGGTGGCGCCGGCGGCGTTGGTGGCGTTGACCTGGTAGGTATATTGGCTGCCTGGCGCACCGCCCGGCCAGGTGAAGGAGGATTGGCCGGCGGGCAGCGCGCCGAGGTTCATTGTGCCGGCGACGGCGCCGCTGGGCGACAGGATGGAGACGCTGACGTTCTGCGCTGCGGTCTGCAGGTCGAAGGCGCCGGTCGCGGCGCCCGCGGCGTCCGCGGTGATGGTATTGCCCGCGACGGCGACCTGTTTGCCGACCAGGCCGGCGGCCTGCGAGATCGCCGAGGCGGCGCCGCCATTCGCGAGACCGCTGACGGTGGTGTTCAGCTTGTCGATGCCGTTGACGGTGGAAATTGCCGCGAATTCGGAGGCGAGTTCAGTCGGATCGGCCGGGTTGGTCGGCGTCTGGTATTGCATCTGCGCCGTCAGGAGCTGGAGAAAATCCGACTGGGTGAGCGAGGCCGCGGAGCCCGAACCGCTTGAGGACGAGCCCGACTGCGCGGCGGTGGTTGACGCCGATGTGGCGGCCGCGCTGGTGGCGCTGGGGATGGCGAGACTGGTCATCAGGACACCTGGAGGCTGGAGATGAGTTGTTGATCGACCCGCGTGGCCTGTTGCAGCACGGCGACCGAGGCGCTGTAGCTGCTGGAGGAATCGATGAGATCAACCATCTGGTCGGCCTGGCTGACGTTCGAGCCGGTGACGTAGCCTTTGGCGTTGGCGAACGGGCTGCTGGGATCGTAGGTTTGCTTGGGCGGCGCGTTGCTGAGCACGGTGCCGGCGACGGTGACGCCGGTGTCGCCGGAATCCGCGGCGCCGTTTGCGGCCAACTGCCCAGTCTCGCCGTCGGCGACCTGGCCGGCTTCGAACACGACCTCGTGCGCGCGGTAGGGCGTGCCGCCGGCCGGCGTGATTGAATCGACGTTGGCCAGATTGGCGGCGATGACCCCCATGCGGGCATCCTGGGCGTTGAGGGCGCTGCCGACGATGGAGAAGATATCAGGCATGTTTTAGTTTCCGCTCGGGCTGGGCCGCAAGGCGGTGATCAGGTCGGCGGTCGATTGATGCAGAAACGCGGCGGCGGCGGACAATTGTTCGGCGTTCTGCGCGGCTTCGATGCGCTCGCCGTCGAGCGAGACGTCGTTGCCGTCCAGGGCGACCGTGGTGCCGGCGCGGTATTGCGGGGCGGCCGGCGCATCCGGGCTGGTGAGCTGGGAGGCCAGGGCTGCATCGAACGAGACATCCTGCGCCTTGAACCCCGGCGTATCGGCGTTGGCGATATTATTGGCGACCAACGAGGCGCGTTCCTCGCGCACGTTCATCACGCCATTGTAGAGGTTAAGGAACTGAATCTGCATCGTCTGGAGGCTCTACCTATGAGTGCAGGTTGGGGTGAACAGGCGGGTTTAGACAGTATAGTTACCGGTCGGACCGGCGTTTGAGATTAACGATATTTAAGTCTCGCGGGCACTAAAGACATAATTCAGCGACAAATACAATATTGAAAATCAACTATTCACGCAAAAAAACTCTCATGAGTTTAATAAATCAGTAAACCTAAAATTACCACTTGCATAAGGATAACGGTTACTGATAGTTAATCCAGGACATGTTTTTACTGTGTCCAGAGGTTGCAGTTCGAGTCGCTATTCTGAATTTGGGAGAGTTTTATAGTGACAATCGCCGGTATAAACGCGATGACACCGCTTAATACCCAAGGTGGCGTCTTCGGCGCGATCCAGCAAAGCGCTCAGGCGGCACCGGCAGGGGCTGATTTCGCCGGGCTGGTCGATGGCGCGCTCAAATCCGTGAGTGCGGCGCAACAGGGCGCCCAGACGGCCGAGCAGAACTATGCCGTCGGCGCGCCGGGTGCGACTCTGGGCAAGGCCGTGGTCTCGAGCGACCAGGCGGAAATTGCCTGGAACGCCGCCGTCGCGGTCCGGAATGAAGTCGTTTCGGCCTATTCCAGCGTCATGAACATGCAGTTCTGATGCCGGATTGGCGCCATTATATAAGGCAAGCGCGACGGCTTGCCGCCAGGGTACCGACGATCGGCTGGCTGATCGGCGGCGCCATCGCCGCCTCCATCGCCGTCGTAACTGCGCTGGAAATGGGTGGACCGGCCTATGCGGCGCTGTATGAAGGGCTCTCGCCGGCGCAGGGCGGCAAGGTGATCGGCGAACTGCAAAAGCTTGGCATACCCTATCAACTGCAGGCGGCCGGCGATGTGATCATGGTGCCGGCGCCGGATTTGGCCGAGGCGCGGCTGGAGCTGGGGGCCGCCGAAATTCCGGGCGACGACGTCTCGAATGGCTGGGACAAGCTGGAAAACGCGCCGATGACGACATCGGATCTCGCGCAGAATGTGATGGCCACTCAGGCGCTCGAAGCCTCGCTGGAGCAGTCGATCGAGCAGATGGAAGGCGTGCAATCCGCGCAGGTTTATTTGGCGACACCGCCGGATACCGCGTTTTTGGCCGACCAGCCGAAGCCGACGGCCTCCGTCGTCATCGACGCCGATGCCGAGGATGCGCAGGCCCAGGCGAAGGCGATCGCCAGCCTGGTCGCGGGTGCGGTGCCCGGGCTTTCGACCGACCAGGTGAACGTCGCGACCACGTCCGGGATCGTGGTGAATCCGTCTGACAAATCGCTCAACACGGCCTCGCAGCTGGCGACTTTGGATCAGGTGCAGAACGCCGCGGCGATGCGGATCGCGCAATTGCTGACGCCGATCGTGGGCGCCGGAAATTTTCGCACGAGTGTTTCGGCGAATATCGATTTTACCCAGGAACATCTGCAGCAGCTCACCTACGGTCCGGACCCGGTCGTCTCGCACGAGAGCAGTACGGACTCCGAGCAGACCGGAACGCTGAATGCGGCGATGGGAATCCCCGGCGCGCTGTCCAACGAGCCGCCGGCGGCGACGAGCGCGACGCCGCCGCAAAACCCGAGTGCTGGCGCCGGGGCGGAGGAGGCGGCCGCCGGCGCCGATACTGGCAATGGCGTGCCGCATCAAAGCAGCAAAAACACCGAACAGACTTTTGTGGTCAGTCAGACCCAGAGCGACATTACGAAGCCGGACTGGGTGGTCGATTCCATCGCGATTTCCGTCGTGCTGAACAAGGCGGCCCTTGGGCCGGTCACGACCGACCAGGTGAAGGCGGCGCTCGCCGGCGCCTTCGCGTATCCGTCGGTGAATGTGAACGTGATGGCGGCACCTTTCCGCAGCGCGGCCGGCGTCGCCGATGCCGCCAGCCTGCTGCTGGCGGCAGGCCCGGTGGCGCACGCCGTGATGGAAATTGTTGCGGTGCTGGCCTTGCTGTTTGGCGCCGTCTTGCCGATGAGCCGTTGGCTGGGGCGGCTGAATGTCGGCGTGACCCATACGGCCTTGCCACGGCCGGTGGAGATTGCCGTGCCGAAGAAGGAGTTCGGCAAACTGCGGAATCTCGCGGCCGAGGAGCCGATCGCGGTGGCGAAACTGCTGCAGAGTTGGGCCGAAGCCGATGGCTGAACTAAGAACGGCGTTGATGAAGGACGGGCTGACGGGTGCGGAGCGCGCGGCCGTGGTGCTGCTCGAACTCGGCGAGGATGTCGCGGCTGCCGTCATGCGGCATATGGACGAACACGCGATCGGCAGCATCTCGGCCGCGATGCTGTCGATCCGCCGGGTTGCCGCCGACGAGTCGACGGCGATCATGAACAATTTCGCCGCCGAGCTTGGCTATGTCGGTGGCGATGGGATCGGCTACCTGCAAAAAATCCTGAGCGGAGCGCTGGGAGATAGCAAGGCGCGCGAGATTGTGGAAAGCCTGAAGCGCAAGAGCCATTCGCATTTCACCTTCAATGCCGATCCGCGGATTCTGGCGATGAATCTGGCGAATGAGCGGCCGCAGACCTTGGCCTTGCTGCTGGCGCAGTTGCCGCACGAAACCGGCGCGGCGATGCTGTCCTTCCTGCCGGAGGAACTGGTGGCCGAGACGGTGTATCTGTTCACCACGCTCGATACGGTTTCGCCGCACGCCGTCGCGGAGCTGAAATCGATGGTCGCCGAATTGATGGCGGGGGCGGAGAATGCCGGCAAACGGCTGGATAATCTTGGCGGCGCGAAGCACACGGCCGACATTCTCAATCATTTGCAGAGCGTTATGTCCGAAAATGTCATGCGGCGGATTGAGGACCGGGACAGCGTGATCGCCGGAAGGATACGCGAAAACCTGTTCACCTTCTACGACCTTATCAAACTAACCGATCGCGCGCTGCAGATTATTTTGCGCGAAATTCAGCCGGACCGGCTGGCGCCGGCGTTGCGGCTGAGCGATGAGGTGGTGCGGGAGAGGTTTTTTCAGAATGTCTCGGCGCGCACCGCCGAGATTATTCGGGAGGAGCTGCAGAACGGGCCGCCGATGCGCAAGGCGGACGCGCTGGCGGCGCAAAGCGAAGTGGTCGAGACCGCGCTGCGGCTGGCCGGCGAAGGCAAGATCAGCATCAATGCGTCGGAGGAGTTGGTGTGACGCCGGCGCCGGTTTCCTTGGCTGGCGCGCAGCCGCGCGGCGCGACGGGTTTGCACGCAAGGCAGCACGCCTCGGAAACGCATTGGTCGGCCGCCATGGACCACGCCGCGCGCGCAACCGATTTTTCGGCGGCGCCAGGCGCGGACGTGATTGTTCCTTCTGCGGCGGAGAAAATTTTTATTCGGGCGTCCTGCGATGACGAAAAAAGCCGCTTGGATGCAAGCGTGAGCGAAAAACCGTCTCGGCGTGAAGAACCGGATGACTCGGCGGCGAAGGCGCGGGGACGAGGCGGCGCCAAGGCGCTTGCCGGCGCCCATCCGGCGCATGCGGGTCAAACGTCCAGTCCGATTGGCTTTATGAATCTGATTTTTGCGTCCGGACAGGCTTTTGCCGCCAAACCGGCATCCGCCGCCACGCCGGCGATCAATCGTAACGAAATTTTTCGTGCCCCGAGCACCGGAAACAGCGAACAGGCCGCACCGGCGGCGGATACAAAAACTGGTTCGACGCAAGGTAAGGTGTCGCCAGGCCATGCCGCGCCGCCGGCCGCCTCGGCCGCCGGCGCCGTCAATGCGGATGCGGTGGATGCTGCGTCCTCACCTGTGGCGGCCGTGCAAGAGGTTTTGCCGCCCCCGCCGGCAGCGACGGCAAATCCGGCGATTCCCATGCCGGCCCCGGCTGCTAACAATTTTGGCGGTGTGCAGGCCAGTTCCAAAGCGGGCGCGAAGCTGGTCGGCGCTGAAAGAGGGGTCACAACATCCGTTTCGGTTGCAAGCCGGCCGCTTCCGACGGCGGCCGCACAGACGACTTTACCGCCCGCCTTGGACACGATGCTGGGCTCGCCGGTGCCGGGCGTAACCCAAGTTGCGTCGGGGCCGGCCACCTTGCAGGCCGCCCCGTCGCCAGGCGGTGCGCCGGTGCCGGCGACGCCATCGGCGCTCGCTGCCGCCGTGGTCGCGATGCAGAAGTCTGGTGATAACAGCACGATCCTCAGCCTGGACCCGGCCGGACTCGGCGCGATGACCGTGCATGTCTCGACCAGCCAAGGCTCCCAGGTCAATGTGCAGTTTGTGTCGAGCCTGCCGCAAACGGCGCATCTGCTCAACAGCAATCTCGACGATCTGCGGCAGGCGATGACGGCGGCCGGCATCGCGCTCGGGCAGACTTCGGTTCGGTCGGATGGCGGGAATGCAGGCGGGAATGGCGGTTATTTCAGCCAGCCATCCCGGCAGGGCGCCGCCAGCCGATCTAACCCCATCGCGCCGGCGCTCTCTAACAGCGGCGTTGCAAAAGACCGCTTTGGGGGGTTGAGTGCGTATGCTTGATGTCGAGCCGATCTCTCTGGTCGATCTGGTGGGCCAGGCGAAAACGCCAAAGCTCAATTCGGTGGTGGTCGATGGTTTGGCGGATCGTTGCATGCGCGAAATTCGCCAGAACCTCGTCGATCTCATGCGCAGTCCGGTGCAGGTGCTGAGCTGCAAGAGCGACGTCAGCACGCTGGCTTCGTGTCTGTCCGAACTGCCGCGCATCATTCTGGGCGCCATCGTCAATGTGGCGGAGGTGAATGCGCGGATCCTGATGGTGATCGACGGCAATCTGGTCGCGGCGGTGCTCGACCGGATGTGCGGCGCGACGGCGCCGTCGGCGACGAGCCGGAGCGAGCTTTCAAAGATGGAGACCCGCACCGGCAAGAAGATTATCGAGGACAGTCTTCGGACGATCGGGGACGTGGTCGGCGCGATCGCCAAGGTCAAGCTGACTCTCATGCAATATGAAACATCGACGGCGATGCTGGCGATCGGCGACGGGCGCGATTGGATGTTCGTCTGCAAGGGCGTGCTTGAGACCGGGACGGGTTCGGGCGCGATCACGGTTATGTGCCCGATCTCGGCGTTCGACAATCTGGAATCGCTGCCTGGATTCACCGGCTCGCGCATGCTTGGGCAGCATGTCGTCGATCCGCGCTGGGAGAGCACGCTTGGTCATCTGACCGAAACCGTGAACGTCGAACTGCGGGTCGAAATCGCGCGTGCAAAAGTTCCGGTCGCTGTGATGGAGGGTTTGCGGCCCGGCCAGATTTTGCCGCTGGTTCTGCTGCCGGATGCGATCGGGGTTGTCGCCGGGATCGACCTGTTTTTCGCCGATTACGGCCAAAGTTTTGGGTTCGTTTGCTGCCGCCCGAAGGATTCGGACCGGCCAGGCCCGGCCGGCGCGCCAACATTTGAAAAGGAAAAAATGATGATGACAAGCGAGACCGATCGGGTCGAGCCCGAGACATTGACGGCCCTGCCGCTGGGCGGCCTGGCGGTGCCGGCCAAGCCGGTGGAGCGCGTGCCGGTGACACTCTCGGTCGAACTCGGCCGCACCAGCATTTCGTTGAAGGATCTCAGACAATTGCGGCACGGGCAGGTGATCACGCTCGACCAGATGGTCGGAGAGCCGCTCAGCATCTTTGCCAATGGGCAGAGACTGGCGCTGGGTGAGGTCGTCGCCGTCGGCAAGAGCCAGTACGGCGTGCGGGTGCTCTCGTTGATCGAGGACCAGGAGCAGTTCCAGAAAGAGGCGGCGGAGTGACGCCGGCGCAGGTCAGTCTGGGCGCCTGGATCGCCTTTGCGGAGCTGGCCGGTCCCGTGCTGGTGGTGATGCTGTTCGTCGGCCTGGCCGCGGGGATTTTGCAGACGATGACGCAGATCAGGGAATCCTCGCTCGCCTTCATGCTGAAGCTTGCCGCCGTCGCTGGCCTCACCTCCGCCGCCGGGCCGCTGATGATGCATGGTGTCGATGGCTACGCGGTGCACGTCATCGCTTCGATCCCGGCGATCCTGCATGGCTGACGCGATGACCTTGCCCCGCGCCGAAGGCGCGATGGGGAATTTCAAGGCGTCCCAGCTTTCTGGGCCGATTGTGATATTGCTGGTGCTGGTGATGCTCGTCATCCCGCTGCCGCCGATCGCGATTTCGTTTTTGTTTGCTATCAATATCTCCGTCGGCCTGGTGATTCTGGCCGCCAGCCTGTTCATCTATTCGCCGGCCGAATTTTCGTCCTTCCCATCGGTGCTGCTGGCGACGACGCTCATGCGCCTGGCACTCAACGTCGCGACCGCGCGCGTGATTCTGCTGAATGGTTTTACCGGACCGGGTGCCGCCGGCCAGGTGATCGAATCCTTTGGCCAGTTCGCCGTCGGCGGCAATTACGTCGTCGGCGGCATCATCTTCGTCATTTTGATCATCATCAATTTCAGCGTGGTTACGAAAGGCGCTGGGCGGGTCGCGGAAGTCAGCGCCCGCTTCATGCTGGATAGTCTGCCGGGGCGCCAGATGGCGATCGACGCCGAAATCAACGCCGGCATCCTCTCGCCGCAGGCGGCGGAAAAGCGGCGCGAGACTCTGCGCCGGGAAGCGGATTTTTTCGGCGCCATGGACGGGGCTTCGAAATTCGTGCGCGGCGACGTGATCGCGGCGATGATCATTCTGGTGGTCAATCTGGTGGGCGGCCTGCTGGTCGGCACGCTGCAGGATTCTCTACCGCTGGCCGACGCCGCGCGGACCTACACGCTGCTGACGGTGGGCGACGGGCTGGCGGCGCAGATCCCGTCGCTCGTGATCTCGATCGCGGCAGGGTTGATCGTAACACGCGTCGCTACCGGCGAGGATATCGGCGCGCAGATCAAGTCGCAGATCAGCAAATATCCGCAGGCGCTCTGGATCGGCGCCGGCATCACCGGCGCGATCGGGCTGATTCCGGAAATGGCGCATCTGCCGTTTTTGATCCTGGCGGCGATCCTGGCATTTTCCGCCTACCGCGTGTCCCACGCGGAGCCTGGCGCGCCCGCCACCGCGCCCGGCGGCCAGGACCGGCCGGCGGCACCCGGCGAGGCCAAGACCGATACGCTGGTCGATGTGACCGGCGTCGATCCGCTGGGCATGAACATCGGCTTCGCCCTGACGCCGCTGGTTAGTCAGGCGGACGGCAAGTTACTCGCGCGTCTCACCGCCGTGCGGCAGCGCTACGGGCGCGCGATGGGGTTTCTGGTGCCGGCGGTGCATATACGCGACGCGAGCGAACTGCCGCCGCACGGCTACCGGTTTACCTTGCGCGGCGCGGCCATCGCCGGCGGCGAGGTCTGGCCCGGCCAATGGCTGGCGCTCGAAGGCCCGATGGTGACCGAAAAGCTGGCGATCGGGCGGCATGTGAAGGACCCGGCGTTCGGGCAGCCCGCGGTGTGGATCCCGCAATCGGCGATCCCGAAAGCCGAAGAGCTGGGCTACACGGTGGTCGATGCGTCGAGCGCGATCGCCACGCATTTCGCGGAAATCCTGAAACGTTTTGGCGCCGAATTGTTGGGCCGCCCGCAGGTCGAAGGGCTGATGACCAGGCTGGCCGAGACCACGCCGAAGCTGGCGGAGGAGGTGCGCAATAATCTCTCGATGGGGCTGGTGCGGCAGGTTTTGCAATCGATGCTGGCCGAGGAAGTGCCGATCCGGGATTTTGAGCGGATCGCCGAGGCCATGGTCGAATCCTCCGATGGCGGCAACAAGGATGTCGATCGCCTGATCAATGCGGTGCGCGCGCGGCTGGGCCGGTTCATCGTTTCGCAGTTCGCCGGCGCCGAGACGGTGCTGAAGGTCGCGGTGCTGGAGCAGAGACTCGAGGACCTGATTGCAAAATCCGTGCGGACCAGCCGCGATTCCGGCTTTGGCGTGGAGATCGAGGCGGAAGCAGCCGGGCATCTGCGGCAGGCCTGCGAGAACGCCGCGCGGATGATGAAGGCCAAGGGCCAAAAACCGCTGCTCGTCGTGCAGGGCGGCGTCAGAAAAGTGGTCGCCAGAGCGGTCGCCGGCATCATGCCGGTGGTGGCGTTGGAAGAGATTCCCGAAAATTTGTCGCTGCAGGTCGTGGTCACCGCTGAGCCGGTGCAACGATGATGACCCGCACCGCCAGCCCGCCGGCCAAAACCGAGCAGATGCTCGCCCAGCACGGCAATGCGATCCGCCGGATCGCCCTGCTGATGAAGGTGAGAATGCCGTGGGCGGATTTGGATGAACTGATGCAATGGGGCGCCATCGGGATGTTGGAATCGATCTCGCGATTCGATGAGTCGCTCGGGATCGATTTCGCCGCCTTCGCCAAGAAGCGCATCAAGGGCGCGATGCTGAACGGGCTGCGGCGCGAAGGCAAATTACGCCGCGGCGAGGCCTCGTTCGACATCGACCAGGTCGATATGAATTCGTTCGCCAATGGCACCGCGGCGAAGGATCCGCTCTCGGAGCTGCTGAGCGGGGATAACGAGCACGCGCTGTCATCTGCCCTGCGGTCGCTGCCCGAGGTCGAGTACCAGGTGATCGCGATGCATTTTTATGAGGACATGAACAATCGGGAAATCGCGGCCGTTTTGGACGTCAGTGAGGGGTACGCGACCAAGATCCGCCAGCGCGCGCTGAAAACACTGGCGCAATTCATGACTGAACGGATGGATGGGGTACCCGCATAATGTCGGCAGTTTTGGGCATATTCTGTGCATTGGCCGTGGTCGTCGGCGCCGGGTTGTGCGACGGCGATCCGATCTCCGCGCTGTACAGCACGACGGCGCTGATCATCGTTTTCGGCGGGACCTTGACCGCGCTGATGACACAGTTCGGGTTCAAGCATATGCTGACCGGTTTTGCCCGGTTCATGTGGCTGGTGAAACCGCCGCTGGTCGATCTTCATGAGTTTATCGAGAACGCGGCGAGATGGTCGAATTTGTGCCGGACCCAGGGCTCGCTGGCGCTGGAGAAGGAGTTGCCCGCGATTACCGACGCGTTTCAGCGCCAGGCGCTGCAGTTGATCGTGGACAATGTCAGTGCCGAGGATTTGCAATACACGCTCGAGGTGTTGGCGCAGAACGCGACGCATGAGGATGAGATTTCCGGCGAGTTGTGGGAGGCCGGCGGCGGCTATTTGCCGACCATCGGCGTCATGGGCGCGGTTCTGGGCCTGATCCATGTGATGATGCGGCTTGACCATCCCGAGGAACTGGGTGCCGGCGTCGCGACGGCGTTCGTGGCGACGATTTACGGGGTTGGCGCCGCCAATTTGATTTTCTTGCCGGTCGGGACACGGCTCTCTGGGCTGGCGAGAATTCGCGAGCGCGAGCGGCAGCTCGTGATTCAGGCGTTTCTGCTCATCAAGGAAGGCAAATCCGGCCTGATGATCAAGCAGACCTTGCACAGCTTCTTGACCGGCCATGCCAAGGGCAAGGAGAAAGAGGTGGTCGCGGAGCCGCCGCTCGATGCCATCGGCGAGGCGGCATGAGCATGCGCAGCGCCGCCAGACCCGCGCGGGCGAAGAAGAAGCCCAACCATGAACGCTGGCTGGTGAGCTATGCGGATTTGCTCACGCTGCTGCTGGCGCTGTTTGTCGTGCTGTACGCCTCGTCAACCAGAAACAAGGATCTGGTCGCGGAGGTTGAAATGGGCATGCAGCGGGCGTTTCATGCGACGCCGATTTCGATCATGAATACGCATACGGCCGGCAACGGCATATTGCAGCATGCGGTCTCGACGGTGCAGCATCCGATCGCGCATCCGGCGACGCATCTGCAGCACGCCACCCCGAAAGTCTCCAAACAGCTCGAGGCGGAACTCGTCGCGCTGCAAAACGTGCAGGTGCAGCTTTCAACCTTGCTGCAGCCGATGACCGCGACCAAAAAAGTCTCGATGGCGGCACAGCCTTTGACGCTGGTCATCAGCTTCGACGCGTCGGCGCTGTTTCCTTCGGGCAAGGCCACGCTGGTGAAGCCGGCGGTGACCCTGCTGGGCAACGTGGCGAAACGGCTGACGAAACTCCCCAATCAGTTCAGCATTGTTATTCAGGGTTATACCGATAACAAGCCGATCGATACGGCGCAATTCCCGTCCAACTGGTCGCTCTCCGCCGAACGCGCGGTGTCCGTCGTGTCCTTGTTCATGAAACAAGGCATCGACGGCACGCGGCTCTCGGCCCAGGGATTTGGTGAATTTGCGCCGTTTGCCCCCAACACAACCGCTGCCGGCCGTGCGCAAAACCGCCGTGTCGTGGTTGTCATTCACGCGATGGATCCCAATGGCCCGTAAACCCGCAAAAAAACCCGTGACCAACAACGCCCAGCCGGGCCTGGCCTTGAAGCCGGGTCTCATTACGGTGGCGATCGCACTCGGCTGGGGGGCGATGAATGAGCCGACCGGCCTGACGATGGAATCGATGACGATATGGCTGCTGAGCATGGGCGCCGTCGCCTTGCTGGCGCATGCCGGCCTGGCGCTGCTGCCGCCCTTGCTGAAAATTCTCGTCGGGCATTGCCAGGTTGCGATCGCGCAAGCCCGTGGTGAGCAGAAATCGTGAGTTACGTCACCATCAGACGTGAGGAGACCAAAAAACCGCCGCCGCGCAAGGCGGGGAATGACGTTGCGCCGGATTCGGGCGCGGCCGCGGTCGAAGCGAGGGTGAAAGCCGAAGTTGAGCGGCTGCGGCAGCAGGCGGAGGCGGAGGGGCGCCGCCTGGGCGAGGAGCAAGGACGGCAGGCCGCGCGGCAGGCGGCCGCGGCGGACATCCGCGGCGCGATTGCGGCGATGAACAACGCGGCGCGCCAATTGGAGGCGCCGTTGCGCGATCGCGAGGTCGATATCGCGGAGATGGTCGCGAGCCTGGCTTTCGTGCTGGCGCGCCATGTCGTCGGCGCCGAACTGAAGGCGAATTCCGAGAGCGTGAAATTGCTTGTCCTCCAGTTAGTGCGGGAAGCCGCGGCGGAGCGCAACCCGCATCAAAGCATCGTCGTGCGGCTCAACCCGGCGGACCTGGCGGCGATTGCGGCCGATGAACTGGTGGAAAATACCAAGCTGGTCGGCGACGCGCAGATCAGCCGCGGCGGCGCCTTCGTCGAGATCACCTCGCCCAACGGCGATCCGATCGACAAGGTCGAGTGGGACGCAACGGTCGAGACGCGGCTGACCTCGATCCAAGAGGCGCTCTCGATCCAGGATGAAGAGGAATCGCCGCTTTGAGTATTTCGATGGAGAGGATCAGGACGCTCGCGGCGGAGCGCGTCAATGAGGCGATTCGGACCGATCCGGTGAAACGCTATGGGCGGGTGGTGCGCTCGAGCGGCGACGTGTTGCGCGCCAGCGGCATCCGCGCGCCGATCGGCGCGCGTTGCCTGATCGATACCGAAGGCGGCCAGGCGATCGCGGCGGAGGTCGTGGGGTTTGAGGAAGGCTCGCTGCTGATCATGCCCGAGCAGGGCACGCGCGGCGTGGTGCGAGGGGCCCGCGTGCACGCCGAAAACCGGGCGCCGGCGCCGCTGATGGGACCGGCGCATTTCGGGCGGGTGATCGATGGCCGCGGCTTGCCGCTCGACAGCAAGGTGCCACCCAACGTCGCGCATCCCTGGCCGCTGATGGGCGTGCCGATCAACCCCATGCTGCGTGAGCGCATCGCGGTACCGTTCGATGTCGGCGTGTCCGCGATCAACGCGCTGGCGACGCTGGGGCGCGGCATGCGGGTCGGGTTGTTCGCCGGCTCCGGCGTCGGCAAGACGACGTTGCTGGGGATGATGGCAAGACACGCCAAGGCCGACATCGCCGTGGTCGGCATGATCGGCGAGCGCGGGCGCGAAATCCGCGAGTTTGTCGAGGACCATCTCGGCGCGGCGAAGCCGCGCAGCGTCGTGGTGGCGTCGCCCGCTGACGAGACCGCGCTCGGGCGCGTGCACGGCGCCTACCTCGCCGCGGCGATCGCGGAATACTGGCGGGATCAGGGAAAACAGGTGCTGCTGGTTGTGGATTCTCTGACCAGGCTGGCGATGGCGCTGCGCGAAATTGGCCTCGCGATCGGCGAGCCGCCGGCGACCAAGGGCTATCCGCCTTCGGTGTTCGGCGCGCTTTCCGCCTATGTCGAGCGGGCCGGGAATGGTGCCAAGGGCAAGGGCTCGATCACCGGGATCTACACGGTGCTGGTCGAGGGGGATGACCATGTCGGCGACCCGATCGCGGATTCCGCCAGGGGCGTGCTGGATGGTCATATCGTACTGTCGCGTTCGCTCGCCGAGGCGGGGTTTTATCCGCCCATCGATATCGTCACCTCGCTGTCGCGGCCGATGCCGAGCCTGGTTTCCAAACAGCACGCCCAGATGGCCGCACGCTTCCGCGCGCTGTGGGCGCGGCTGCAAGAAAAGCAGGACATTATCGATCTCGGCGCCTACGCGCCGGGCCGCGACCTTTTGCTGGATGAGGCCATTCGCCGGCGCGCGGCGATGGAACAGGTGATCCGGCAAAACACCAGCGCCGTCAGCCTCGAAGACAGCATCGCCGCCCTCGCCAACTCAATCATGGATCCCAACAAATGAAGCCGAAAACATTGCAACGCCTAGACTTGATCGCTGCGGTGGAGGAAGCCAAGGTTGAGGCGGAAATCCAGCGCCACATGCTGACCCTGGCAAATATCTCAAGCCAGCGCGGCATGCTTGCGAATTACCGGGATCGTCTGGCGGATACGTGGAAGAACGGCGAGGTCGTGCCGGTCGGTCAGGCGATGCGCGCGTCGCGGTTCAGCAATGTTTCGCACGCCGCCAAGTCGCAGATCGATGCGTTGGAGGCGCAGACGATGCAGGCGCTGTCGGCCGCCGTCAGCCGGCTGACGGAGATCAGGCGGCGTCGAGAGAGCCTGAGTAACGGCAAGCGCCGCACGGATCTGCAGGCGGCCCGCCTGGCCGAGCAAAAACTGGAGCGGCTGCAGCCATGGCGTCCGGCGCTGGCGGGCTTGTAGCGATGGGGCAGGTTGAATCAGAAAAGCAAGCAAGGACTTCTTTTTCTGAAGAAAAAGAAGCAAAAAGACTTTTTTTTACAGCTTGTGTTGGAGACTCCTTCGCCAAAGCCGACAGGAATCAAAAGTTTTTTGGTTACTTTTTTTCAAAAAAAGTAACTGCTTTCTTCTGACTAAGTAACGATGTTAGCGGTTAAACGAACAAGGGTTTGATATGGATCTCGCGTTCTACACAAACTTTGCGGCGAATCTGACGGCGCAGGAAAGCCAGTTGAACACGCTGCAGGAGCAGGTTTCGACCGGCGTCGCCGTGAGTTCGCCGAGCCAGGGGCCGGCCGCTTACGAAACCGCGACGCTAGGCGATGACCAGATCAGCGCCCTGAACAGCGACACGACGGCGCAGACCAACATTCAGGACCAGCTCGGCATCGTGAGCGACACCTATTCGTCGGTTAGCAGCCTGTTCGACAACGTCCAGTCTCTGCTGGAGCAAGCGCTTAACGGGACGACAAGCTCCGCCAACATGGCATCGCTGGCGTCCCAGGTCACGGCTGCCGGGGGTCAGCTGCTCGGTCTCGCCAACACCACTGGCGCCAACGGCCAATTCGTTTTTGGCGGGTCGCGGGGCTCGGTGCAGCCGTTTCAGACGAACCAGGACGGCGGCGTCGCGTATATGGGGGATGGCGGGCAATCTCAGGCCAGCATCGCGCCGGGTGTGCTGGCGTCGAGCCTGGCCAACGGCGAGGTTTTCATGACCGGCCTCAGCGGCAATGGTTTCGGGACCGCAACCGCGGCGGCGTCCAACACGGGTGACGCGACGCTGGTCTCGCAAGGGGTGAACAATCCGGCCGCGGCTTCCGCGTTTCAGGCCGGATCGTCGCCGGTCACGATCAGCTTCGCGCAGGGTGCCAGCGGACTCACCTATACCGAGACGCAAAACGGTGTCTCGGTGGGGACCGGCAACGTTTCCGCCGGCATGAGCCTGCAGGTGGCGGGGCTGGACTATCAGCTCAACGGCACGCCGGCCGCCGGCGATAGTTTCACGGTCTCGCCCAGCCGTCCGCAATCGGCGTTTTCGCTCCTGCAGAACATCGCCGCCACGCTGTCGGCGGCCTCCTCCAATCCGGCGCAGGCGGCGCAGACCAACCAGCAGCTTAACGAGGACCTTTCCAGCCTCGCGCAGTATCAGCAGGCGGTGGTCACCGCCTCGGCACAGAACGGGGTGACGCTGCAGGCGGTCTCGAACGCTTCCGCCTCCAACACCGCGCAATCGACCGCGTTGCAGGGCGCCGTGCAGAGCGCGATCGGCGTGAACATGCCGTCCGCCATCACGCAGCTGGATAACACCCTCACCTCCGTGCAGGCGGCGATGAAGGCGTTTTCCGACATCCAGAGCCTCAGCCTTTTCAATTATATCTAGGGAGCCAGCCGTGTCCGACGCCATATTCATCGCCGGCTATTATCGCAGCGGTACCTCAGCTCTGGCCGGCGCGCTGCATCGCGTCGGCGTGGGCTTTCATAATGACGCCGAAGCGAACGAGCATAACCCTCTCGGGTTCTATGAAATTCCGGAACTCATTGAATTCGACGTCGATCTCTTTGCGCAGCTCGGCGTCGAATGGACCGACGTGCGCGGCCTGCCGGAGGGCTGGTGGGACCGCGCGGATCTGGCCCGGCCGCTCTCGCGTCTCGACGAGATTTTGCGGCGCCGCTTCGGTCAGGACAAAATCTGGGGTTTTAAGCATCCGCATATCTGCCGGCTGTTCCCGCTGTATGAGCGCGCCGCGTTGGCGGCCGGGCATAAACCGCATGTCATCCATATGTGCCGCTCGCCCTGGACGGTGGCCGCCAGCCAGCACAAAAAAAACGGACTCTCTCGCGCACACGCGGTCTTGCTTTGGTTGTCTTATCTCATTTCGGCCGAGCGGCACGCCCGGCATCTGCCGCGCGCCTGGGTGACCTACCAGGATCTGCTCGCGAACCCCGCCGCCGAACTCACCCGCATCACCACCGAACTTGGCCTTGACCTCTCGGTTGCCAAACACCTGCCCGACGCAAGACAATTTCTCACCAAGGAGCTCAACCGCAGCGCGCCGGTTTCCGACGAAAAACTGTTCGGCCCGCTGCAGGATTTGACCGCAAAAGTCTGGGACGCGGTGCAGTCGAGGGATTCCTCGCCGGCGACATGGGACGGTTTTTCCGCTTCCTGCGCCAATATGGTCGGCTTTTTGTCGGAGATGAGCCAGAGCAAGGGCGTCGTGATTCCAGGCTTTGGCGCCGCAGTGGTGCATCAGGTCGCCGGCCAGAGCGACAAGGCCGGGCTGCGTCCGGCCGAGCGGGTTGATGAAGGTGCCAAGCAGCGCCTGCTGAAACTGAAAGAGGCGGCGGCGATGCCGTCGCTCACCATCGTGATCGCCGTGCCGCCGAACCGCGCGCACGCGATCCATGACACATTGGCATCGATCAACGAGCAGTGGCATAAGCCGGGCGATGTCGTGATCGTCTCGGCCGATCCGCTCGAAATCCCCGGGCGGAGAATCGTCCCCGCGACGGCGCAGGCGGGGGAGGTGACAAAAATCCTTTGCCGGGAACTTAACGCGGCGGCGGCGCATGCCGATTATGTCGCGATCATCAACGCCGGCGATACGATTGCTCCAGATGCTTGCCTGCGGTTTTCGTTGGAGGCGGCCGGCAGCCAGGCGGACATGATCTATTCCGACGAAATCGTGCCGCATGATAAGGGCGCCTGGATCCGCTACAAGCCGGGCTGGGATGTCACCAGGCTCCGCCAGGCGGCCTTCATCGGCGACTGGGTGTGGTATCGCGCGGCGATGCTGTTGCGGCTCGGCGGGTTCAATCCGCTGCGCGCCGGTGTTGAGGAATATGATTTCCAGCTGCGCCTGGCGGAGATTTTTCCGCGTGTCTCGCGCCTGCCCGAGGCCGTTTTCACGCGGGCCAAACATAGCCGCCGCGATAACATCCCTTCCACCGATTTCGGGCCGCGGGCCGTCGATGCCGTCGCCGATCATCTACGCCGGATGGGGATTGCCGGCGAGGTCCAGCCGCGCGAGCATCTCGGGCTGTTCCGCCATGTCCGCCAGGTCGCGGACCCCGCCACCTCGATCATCATGCTGTGCGACGGCCTGGACCTGACGACGCTGGATCGCTGGATGAACAATCTGCTTGGCGCCACGCTGCTGACCGGGCCTGTGATTCTGGCGGGCGCCGCACTGGCGGAGCCGGTGGCGGCATACTTGTCGGCGGTCGCCGCGCAGGTGGCGGTACCGACGGGGGGTGGCGCGCGGCTGGGTGACAAGGTGCGCGCCGTGCCGCCGCAGGCCGGGCTTTCGCGCGCGGCGGCGCTGCAGCAGGCGATGGGCATGGTGACGACTGAACATGTCGTGATCCTGGATGGCCGTTCCGCGCCGCTGACGGCAAACTGGATCGACCATTTGCGCGGCTGCCTGGCCGACCCGCGCGTGGCGGCCGCGGGCGCGCGCACCTTGCTGCAGCTCAGCGGCGATCAGTCCAAATATATCGTGCAAGGCCCCATCATCATCGGCGCCGACACGCGCCTCGGCGCCGGGCACCTTTCCGACGACCCCGGACCGGGCGGCTGGCTGGCGGTGGAACAGGAAGCCTCGGCGGTGGCGCCGTCCGCGGTGCTGTTCCGCCGGGAGGCGCTGGCCGCCTGCACGATCGCCGACCTGCCCGGCGACGCGCTTTGGGTCGATTTGTGCGCGCAATTGCGCACCGCCGGGCATGCCGTCGTCTGGACGCCGGACGTCTCCTTCGTCAGCATCGCGGAGGCGATCCGGCCGGACATTTCGGGCGTTTCGTTTCACGCCGTCGGCTCCTGGGAAGATCCGTACCATCACCCGGCCTTGTCGCTGCGGGGCGATCTGCTGGCGCCCGAGCAGAAACTGGGCATCGTGCGCAGCGGCCCCATGGACCATCACAGCCTGCTGCTGACCGGCCCGGCCGATGCCGGTGTGGCCGTCATCAATGCCGCGCGAGCGCTGCGCGGGACCGGGTTTTTGGAGGCCGGATGGGCGCCCGATGTGCTGTTGCCCGCCGAAATCGGCCGGCGCGCGCCGTCCGCCTGGGTCCGCATCAACCCGGAGCGGGAAGCCGCGGCGGGGAGCATGGAGGCGGTCGCCATCTATACCCGGCCGCCGGAGCCGGCGGCCAAGGCGGTGCTGAAGGCGACGCCGCGGCTGTTCGCGACGTCGCCGGAGCTTCAGCAAAGCGTACAAAAAATGCTGCCGCCGGGGCGGCGGGTCACACTCTGGCGGCCGGCTTTGTCGCGGCCGATCTGGCAGACCCTCGCGGCCACGACGGCGATCAACAGCAAGCCGCGGATTTTGTGGATCGACGAGGGCATCGCGCCGCCATGGTTCGCCGAGATCATCAACCAAACGCTGCCTTCCGCGTCCTGGATCGTCGTCGAGCGTCCCGGCACCACCTATGCCGGCGCCATCGCGCGGCTGAAACGCCCGGAGGACGAGCAGAGCTGGGCGCGCGAACTGGCCGCCCTGGCGCCGCATGTTCTGGTGCGACCGGCGGATACCGAGACTTTTGCCGATTGCTATGTGGCCCTGATGGCGGCGGCAGCGGGGTGCCAGATTCTGCAGGACGAGCGGCTGGACATGCCCAAAGGTCTTTGCTCGACCGCGCTGCCGAGCCGGATTGCGGCGTGGCAGCGCGCGCTCCAGAAGGCGCTTGGCGACTTGCCGGAAACTATTTCGCAGGGCCAAAAGGCCCGGAACGCGGCACTCGCCTTGCCGTCGATCGAGGAAGAGCCGCCGGCCTGGTCTGGCGATTTCGGCGCCGGAGTTGTCGCGTGCGCCGCGGAGTGATGCGGCAAACGCCGGTCTTTGGGCTCGGCATTCTGCTTTCGCTGGCGATCGGGTCGAAGGCGATGGCCGGGCCGGACCGGGAAGATCCCAGCGCGGTCGCCGCCGCGGTCAAGCAATCGGTCGCCGCGACCACCGCCGCGGATTCGACCATCACTTTGGGCCCCGTCGCCGGGGCGGCGTATATGCAGGCCTGCGGCGCGCCGCTGGCGGTCACGGTTTCCGGGGCCGCGCCGTATGAGGAGGCGAATGTCCACTGTGCGCAGCCGGACTGGACGTTGTACGTGGCGGTGACCGTCGCCGAAGATCAAGGGGTGGCGGTGGCGGCGCGGCCGATCGCGGCCGGGGCGCAAATCGAACCCGGCGACATAAAAATCGTGCAGGAGCCGGTTTCCTTGTTCGCCGGGCGGCAGGTCTATTACAATACGGCGGATTTGATCGGCGCCGTCGCCGTCATGGGCCTGTCCCCCGGTACGATTCTCACCTCCAGCGGCATCAGCCAGAAGGTGATCGTGCAGGCCGGGCAATCGGCCAGCGTCACGGTTTATAGCGGCGGCTTGACGCTGACGATCGACGCGATCGCGGATCAGACCGGTCATGCCGGCGATTCTATACTGATGACCAACCCGTCGAGCGGTCAGCGTTTTCACGTTTTGGTAGGGCGGGATGGTCTATCTGTGGATTTGCACTGAAGCGGATAAAGACGCCGCTTTTTTGTCTCCGGCCTATGAGCGGCCAAACCGTGGCCGCTCAAAGGCCATGAAAATCAAAAGTTTTTTGGTTACTTTTTTTCAAAAAAGTAACTGCTTTCTGACTAAATCTTCGAAAGGACGCACCGCATGAACCTGAAATTCCCCGGAGTCTTGCTGCTCAGCCTCGTCGCGGCGCAACCGGCCTTTGCGTATGGCAATGATCTCATGACCTGCGCGAAGGCGACGGCGATGATCGCCAACGCGCCGGGGATTGAGTCCAACGCCATCCTCAGCATGGTTACAAACCAGTGGCAGCAGCTGGATTTGAACACCGAGGCGGCCGGCCACCCCGCGATCGAACCGGCGATGGTGGGGCAAAACGGCTTTCAACAGCTCACCAGCCAATGTGCGCTCAACCCCGGCGAGTTGCTGCGCGCGGCGGCGTTTCAAATTTATCGCTCTGACCGCGAACAACTGGACGGATACTGACTAAATTTCTCTTTTAAATTGTCAAGAAATTCTATATTGATCGCTTAGGTTACCGAAAATTTAGGCGAAGGAGTTTTTTGACGTGGCCAAAATGGGAGCAATGCTGAAGACGGCCGGCATCGCGGTTGTGGCCCTCGGTGTCGGCATGGGTGGGGCTTTGGGTGCGATGCACTTTCTGGGCGGCACGGTGGCGAGCGCGCATGCCGAGACGCCGCCGCAAAAGGCCGCGCCGATCTATTTCGCGCCGCTCGACGATATCACCGTCAGCATGCCGCCGGCGGCCGGCGAGCCGGCGGATGCCTATGTCGATATCGGGATCCAGTTCGCCACGCATGATCAGAAGGCCGTCGATGCGTTCACGGCGCTTGAGCCGATCGTCAAGGCCAATGTGCTGGCCCTGCTGATGGCCCAGAGCACGGCGGGGCTGCAGAGTGAGCCGTCCCGCAGCGCCATCATCGCGCAGTGCCTGCAGATCGCCAACGCGACGGTGGAGAAAAACGCGAATTATCAGGCCCCGCCGTTCATCAACGGGTACATCACCAACCTGATGGTGCAAAGCAGTGACTGAGGAAGGGCGGCGTTTCGGTTGCGCAACGCGGCTGGCGGGTGTTGTGTGAAGTAAGAAAGTAGCGCTTTTTTAAAAAAAAGCGCGCAAAAAACTTTTGATTTATTTAGATCGCGCTTCTTTCACCGCCTGTGGCCCGGATTTGCAAAAGTTTTTTGCTGCTATTTTTTAAAAACGAAGTGCTTGCTTGTACTTACGGGATGCTGATCGTTGTGTAGAGCAGGGCTGGGCGGTCCGGTTCGGGCAGCAGGTAGGGTGTAATGACGCCGTGGGTCGTGACGGTGAGCGCGGTGCCGCTTGTCCGGGCGGCCGGCGCGTTCTGGTACCGGGCCGCCTCGGCGGCGGCCGGGCCGGTTTGGAATGTGGCCGCGGCGGATGTTTCGGGGGAGGGCGGCAGGAATGACATTGCGGGGCTGGCCGCCGTCGGGACAAAAAACGTGATGTCGCTGCCGCCCTGGTCGTCGGAACTCGCCGCCGCCTCGAGGTGCGGAGCGGTGCCGGCCAGATTGTAGCTCAGCGTGCCGCCGGCGGTGAGCGTCACGACAAGCTCGCCGTGGGTGATGGTGGCGGATGACGCCAGCGTGTTGGCGAGGTCGATGGTATCGCCCGCCGCCAGGCTGGTGAGCACGCCGGTATAGGCCGAGGCTTCGTCCAGGATCAGCAGGGCGCCGGAGAGCGAGCCGCCGAGCACGGCGGGCGGCGCGAACACGACCGCATTTTTGGAACTTTCGCCCAGTTCGAACGCGGCGCCGGCCTCGATCACGATCTTGCCGGAGCCGCCAATACCGCCCGCCGCGTCCAGCGTGCCGCCAATGGCCTCGATCACGCCGTGCGCCTGGTTGGTCAGCGTCAAGGGCGTCAGGGCGCCGCCGAGCGATCCGGCGCCCGCAATTGTGTCGTTGACGTTCACGAGGGTGTGGCTGCTGCCCGCAGTGCCGGCAAAAATCCCGGCGCCGCCGGTGCCGGAGAGCAGTACCACCCCGCCGCCGGTCAGCGTCACGTTCGCGCCGTCGATGGCGAGGCCGGTTGCATCACCGGTGGCGACCACCGAAAGCGTGCCCAAATTGTCGATCGTGCCCGCCAGACCAAGGGCGGCACCGTCGCCCACCAGCACCGTGGTGGCCGTGCCGATGGTCACCGCGCCGGCGGCGCCGTCAAATTTCACCGCTCCGCTGACCACGAAGCTGCCGCCGGCATTGCCCTGCAGCAGGCCGCCCTCGATCGCCGTCAGCGCGTTTGTGGCGCCTTGCAGATACACGTCATCGCCGGCGCCGTTCGCCAGCATCTCACCGCCGCCGCGCTGTTCGACCACGCTGCCGGCGGCGAGCACCAGGCCGGCGGTGTTGCTCGCCTCGAGCAGCCCGTCATTGACCAGCGCCGGGCCCCCGGTATCGATCTCCAGCACGATGGTGGCGCCGTCGGCGTCGATCACGCCGGCGGCGCCGTTGGTCAGCGCCAGCGGCGTGGCGCCGGAGCCATCGCCGAGCCGGCCGGAACCGGCGATCGTGTCATCGACGTTGACCAGCACGTCCAACGCGGTGCTACTGCCAAAAATCTGGTTTTCGCTGCTGTCCGACATGTCCAGGACGCCGCCGCCGGTTAGGCGGACGTCGCCGGCCAGGATCAGATCGGTCGCATCCCTGATGGACGCCATCGACAGGGTGCCGGCAATGTCCAGTTTGCCGAGCACGTCGAGATGCGAGCTATTCAGCAGCGTCACCGTGCTGGACGCGCCGATGGTCAGCGCGCCGGCGGCGGCGCCGTCCAGCGTTACGTCGCCGTTGATCCTGATTTGCCCGTGCGACTTTGTCAGCAGCAGGCCGCCGGCGATGTCCGCGCCGCCTAGCAGATAAATATTGGCGCCGGTGCCTTTGGCCAGCAGCGTGCCGCCGTGCTGGATGATGGTGGCACCATCGGTGATCTCCAGACCGCCGGTGCCGGTGGCTTCGATCAGCCCGTCATTGACATCCGGCGCCGACGTGCCGCCCGGCTGGATCACGATGGGCGCGCTGGCGTCGGCGTCGATGACGCCTTGCGCGCCGTTGGTGAAGGCGAGCGGGTTGCCGCCGCCGGTGCCGAGCTGACCGGCGCCCAAAATGGTGTTGTTGACGTTGATCAGCGTGACGTCAGCGGTGCCCGCACCAAAAATCTGGCTATCGCCGTTGCCGGCGAGCAGGATGACGCCGCCGCCGAGCAGGCTGACGGTGGGGCTGCTGATGACGAGGTCCGTGGCGCTGGCCGTGGCGTCCAGGTCGATGGTGCCATGGTTGGCGATGGTGCCGAGCAGGTCGAGCGTCCGGCTGTTGGAGACCTGTACGGTCGAGCCGCCGGCGATCGTCAAAACGCCGTTGCTCAGGCCGTCCAGGCTGGCATCCATCACCACGATCAGGCCGCCGCCGGTGCCTTGCAGCAGGCCGCCGGCGATGCCGGTGTCGTCTTCGAGATAGATGTTGTCGCCGGCGCCGGCGGCCAGCAGGGTGCCGCCGGTCTGGTCGAGCGTGACGGTCCCGGTGATGACCAGGCCGCCGCTTCCGGTTGCCTCCATCAGGCCGTCATTCGCGATGGTCGCGACCCCAGGCTGCACGATCAGGGCGTCGGTACCGGTGGCGTCGATGATGCCGGCGGCCGCATTGGTCAGCGCCAGTCCGAATTGCGGCAGGCCGATGCCAAGCTGGCCGGCGCCCGCTATGGTGTCGCTGTTGATCAGGACGGACGCGCCGTCGCCATAGATGCGGTTGGTCGTGGCGTCCGACATCTCGATGACGCCGCCGCCGGCAAAGCTGACGGTGGCGGTGTCGAGGATCAGATCGGTATTGTTGCCGGTCGAGGCCATGGCGTAGGTGCCGGCATCATCCAGCGTGCCCTGCAAAGTCACGACGATGCCATTGCCCTGCAGATCGGTGTCGCCGGACGTGATGACGGGATTATTGAGGATTTGGCCGTTGCCGAGCGTCAGCGTGGTCATCGGCCGCTCCCGGACCGGCGTTTTGCCGGAGCGGACCGCCGGCTAGGAATGCCGCGCCTATCGGGGCGCGTCGATCGCCCGCTGAACTGTTTCACGTGCAATGTCCTGCAAGTTTCTTCCCAAGACGCCGAAGCCGTATGCCGTCTATATCGCGTTCAACGGGAATTCATAGTGAAATTTGGTGATGCGCCGAGGGGGTTTGACGGAGGTGGGAAGGACGCGCGCGAGACATTAAACATTTGTTAACTTAGTAGCCGACGGCCAAATGATATTTCTTCCGGGAGAATTGTGCTATGCACCAATTGTGGACGCCGGAGTTATGGGTCCACACCCGTACGGTAGTGGGGGGCGTGGTATGGAATTGGCGAAAGCAGCGCTGGACCTGCCTGGTCAAACGTCGCCCACGCCCGGGCGCGGTCTGAGCGCCATATCCAGATGGCAGATCGTCATGGCGGTCGAACTTTTCGATCTGCTGATCATCTTCGCGGCGGGCATGGGTTCCTTCCAGCTTGGGGCGACGCATCCGAGCCTGTACAGCGTCGATGACGCGCTTCCGGTTCTGCTGGTGGCGGTGGCCAGTTTTTTGAGCTTTTTCGCCGGTCATCTCTACGACATCGACCACTTGCTGGACGAGGCGCGGAACTGCAAATCGACGATTTTGCGCTGGACGCTGATTTTCGCGGTGCTGGCGGCCGCGGCCTCGCTGGCGCGCCAGCCTTTTCTGCTCTCGCGGCTCTGGTTCGGCGGTTTTTTCGTCATCGGGGGCGCCTTGCTGGTCGCGGAGCGCTGCGCCTGCGCCGTGCTGCTGCGCAAATGGGTGCGCGGCGGGAATATCTTCAAATCCATCGTCGTCGCCGGCGTCAACGAGCTGACCGAAAAACTCGTCGCGCGGTTTGAGGGCGGCCAGGCGGGGATCCGCGTGGCGGGGGTGTTTGACGCCGCACTCGGCGGGCCGGCCGGGCCGCCGCGGGGGATCATGCGCGGATTGCCGATTCTGGGCGGCGTCGAGGAACTGCTGGCGTTCACCAGGCTCAACAACCCGGACCTGGTGGTTTTGACGATGCCGGTGGACGAAGCCGGCAACCTGAAGGACGTGATCCGGCGCCTGCGGCAGCTTCCGTTGAACATCCGGATCGTGCCCGGTGAAATCGCGTTGGCGCAAACGCCGTCGATCCGGCTTTCGCGGCGCGAATTGCCCGGCGTGCAGCTGATCACGGTGGCGAACCGGCCGATTTCGCGGTCCGGCCTGCTGGTCAAGGAAGTCATCGACCGCTGCGCGGCGACGGTGGCGCTGACAATGCTGGCGCCGGTTTTTCTGGTCATCGCCATCGCCATCGCCTTGAGCAGTCCGGGCCCGGTATTTCTGCGCCAGAGCCGCGTCGGGTATAACGGGCGGGAATTCCGGAATTTCAAATTCCGCACGATGCACCATGAGTTTACCGGCAGCTACACACCGACGGTGAAGGGCGATGCGCGTGTGTTCCGGCTGGGCCGGTGGCTGCGCAAGTCGAACATCGACGAATTGCCGCAGCTGATCAATGTGCTGCTGGGCGACATGTCCCTGGTGGGCCCGCGGCCGCACATGGTGGGGCAGAAACTGCAGGACGAGATGTTTTTTGAGGAAGTGGACGATTATCTGGCCCGGCATCGGGTGAAGCCGGGGATTACGGGATGGGCGCAGGTAAACGGCTCGCGCGGACCGGCGAATGCGCTGGAGCAGATTCAGCGCCAAGTTGAGCACGATATCTATTATATCGAGAACTGGTCGATCTGGCTGGACCTTGTGATATTGATCAAGACGCTGTTTTTTGGGTTTTTTGGGGAGAAGGCGTTTTGACGGCGCCCCCCGGGCTGTTGAGCGGCCAAACCGTGGCCCCTCAACAGCCGGACGAATCAAAAGTTTTTTGCGGAGCTTTTTTTCAAAAAAGCGACCGCTTGCTGACCCGCTCATAGCGCAGACCCCGCGCCAGCCAGCAGCCCACGACCAGCGCGCCGTCCGGCTGCAGCGCGAGCGTCCAGTCTCCGGGCGGGCTGTGGTCCAGCGCGCGGGGGCAGGGCAGGGTCCAGATGTCGCCGCCGACCGGGTGCAGCTGCTCCATGCGGCCCTGGCCCAGAAAACCGGAGAAGGCGCCGTACAGCGCGCCGCCGGAATCGGTGATCGTCAGGGCGGCGTCGAGTTCCACGCAGTGGTATCGGCCGGCGATGTCGCGCGTTTCGCCGTGGTCAAGCGGCAGCAGAACGCCGGAAAAATTTTCGCTTGGACGGTCCAGCCATAGGCCACCAGGGCCGGGCCGCAGGCGCGACAGATCTTCGCCGGCCGTGCCGTCTTCGTGCAGGGGCAGCAGTTCCGGGGGGTAGCTGTAGGCCAGCGCCACCTGATCCTCCGCCGCGCGGCTGATGCGCGCCAGCAGGCCGGTTTCCGGCACCAGATAGTCGCCGAGCCAGGCTGGGTCGGGCAAATCCTTGGCCGCCGGCGGCGCCGGTTCGTCGAGCGCCGCGGCGGCCAGTTTTCGCGCGGCGGCGGCGGCATCCGCCATGTGGTTGAACATCACCACCACGGAAAGCCGCTCCCCGGGCAGGTAGAACCGCTGGCTGCGCCAGCCGCGCAGCGCGCCGCCATGCCCGGTCGCGGCGCGGCCGCACACCGGATGCCGGCTGAGGCCAAAACCATACAGCGCCGTGTTGCCATCCGCAAAATGCACGGGTGCGGCGAGCCTGCTATAAATTGATTGGGCATCGTCGCGGGAAGCGTCCACAAAACGCTCCCAGGCGATCATGTCGTCCAGGCTGGCGCCCAGGCCGGCATCGCCGGTCCAGAAAATATTGTTCTCCGCGGCGCGGAAGCCGGTGGCGACGCTGCCTTCGTAACCCTGGGTGCCGTCGGGCATCGCCCGCGTATCGGCCGCAAGAAAGGCGCTCTCCATGCCGGCGGGCTCGAACAGGGTCTTCCGGAGCAACTCCCCAAAGCCGCGCCCGGTGCGCGCCTGCGCCACATCCGACAAAATACGAAAGTTCTGGTTGACATAGGAAAACCGCGTGCCCGGCGCGAAATGCAGGCTGCGCGTGCCGGCAAAAACCCGCGCCGACTCGGCATCGCCGAACGGCGCCTCCACCGGGGAGCCGTGCAACATCGCCACCGCCCAGTAGTCGCGCAGGCCGGACTGGTTGTGGCACAGATCCAGGGTTTTGGGCGGCGGCTGCGTCAGGTTCGGCAGCGTCGCCGCCACGCCGTCATCGAGCACGGCAGGGTCCGGAAACGCGCTCAGCACGACGCCGCAGGTGAATTGTTTGGTGATGGAGCACATCCGGAACAGCGTGCGCGGCGTGAAGGGAATGCGGCGCTCGGCGTTCGCGTAACCCCAGGCGTGACGGAGCAAAACTTCCCCGTCCTTCAGCACCGCCACCGCGCCGCCGGGCCCTGGGAAGGCATTGGGTAACGATCTGAGGCAGGATTCCAGCCGATTCATCATGCGCGCAGTGTCGCGCAAGCCACGGCGGCGTGTAAAGGAAAGTAAGTAGAGCTTTTAGAAGTAAATGCTTTCTTTCAATTGACCTTGACCCCTTTCCAGAAGGCGATGTAGCCGGCGATGTTCTTGGCGGCGGGTTTTGGCTCGGCGTAGTACCAGGCAGCGTCCTTGTTGGTTTCGCCGTCCACTTCGATGGAATGATAATTCGCCGTGCCCTTCCAACCGCACACCGTGGTGGTCGGGCTTGGGCGCAGTAGCTCAGCCTTCACGGCGTCCGGCGGAAAATAGTGATTGCCCTCGACGACGATGGTGTTGTCTGAATCAGCGATGACGTGGTCTTTCCAGGTGGCTTTTGGCATGAGCGATCTCCCTAATAAGGCAAGTAAGTAAGTTCTTTTTTGAAAAAAAGAACCAAAAAACTTTTACGAGCTGGGGGCGTTTGCACCGGGATTGCCGTTAAACGGCTCGAAAGAAGCCGTTTAACGGCAATCCCGGTCCAAACGCCCCCAGCTCATAAAAGTTTTTGCGCGCCCGGGCGGGAAGCCTTTTTTCAAAAAGCGCTTCTTACTTCAGCTCACGCGATGCATGTGCCCGGAAGCCGGGTCAACCGAGAACGTCGCAATCACGTCGCCGTGCGGCGTGGCGTAGGAGAAGTCGATGTCCGTACCGGAGCGGCTCACGTCTGTCACGGACCAGCTATGGTTACCGTGCTCGAGCAGGGTGGCCTCCGCGATGAGCTTCACGTCAGCGGGGGAGAGATTTTTATTTTCGACGCGGGCGAACAGGGCGAAGGCGTCGTCGTGGTGCCGGTCCATCATGCCGCCTGGAAACGGACCGCCCGGGAAGGGCCCGTGATGGTCCATGCCCCACGGCCCGGGCGGCGGGGGCATGTTCTGGCCGGGCGGCGGCGGCGCGCCAGGCGGCGTATCGGCGGAAGCCCGGTAGATATGGGCGCCAAAGACGGCGCCGCCGAGGAACAGGGCGGTGGCGAGAAGGGTATTTTTCATGATGGGCTCCGATTGAGCGGCTCAGGCCGGCACGCTGGTGGTTTGCTTGTGGGCATACATGGCGCTGACCAGGCCGGAAAAAGCCCGCTCCGCCCAGGCGCCGCCGAGGCCGATGGCAAGGATGATGGCGGTGGAAATCAATATGCTTTTCATTCGTCACCCCGTTTGCAAGTAAACACCCAAAAAAGTTTAGGACAGCATTTGCGTCATTTGTTTTGCGCGATTGTGACGAAACGATACAGCCAGGGCCGCGGGCAGCGAAAACCCGTTGCCGGCGGCGTGGGCAGCGGGTTAGGGTTTTCGGGGTTTTTGGCCCCGCATGAGCCAACATAACGGGATGGAAACAAACATGGCGAAAATGATCCATAGCATGATCCGCGTGCGGGATGAGGCGCGGTCGGTGGCGTTTTATGAGGCGGCGTTCGGGCTGAAGGTCGCGGACCGGCTGGCGTTCGAGAGTTTTACGTTGATCTATCTGTCAAACGCGGAGGATGATTTCGAGCTGGAGCTGACCGTGAATCATGGTCATGGCGCCTACGAGCTTGGCGATGGCTATGGCCATCTGGCGGTCTCGGTTGCGGACGTGGCGGCGGCGCACGGCCACGTGGCGGGCACGGGGGCGACGTGCACGGCGATCAAGGAGCTGGCGCTGGGTGGCAAGGTGGTGGGCAAATTCTTTTTCGTGACGGACCCGGATGGGTACAAGATTGAGGTGCTGCAGCGTGGCGGAAGGTTTAAGTAGCGCGCCACCGCCGGCCCCTCCACACCAACAATGAAACGGAGAGGAACGCGGGGGTAACGTAGGGTTAGGATTTGTGATGGACCTCTGGCTGTCCATAGACCGGGGTTGCGACTCCTTCCAGGCGCGCCTTCAACTGCAGAGCCAAGAATTTGGAGTAGTGGCGGGATTGGTGCAGGTTGCCGCCGTGGAACCACAAATTCTCCACGGTGGCGGGTTTCCACATGTTGCGCAGTTCGCCCTCCCACGGCCCGGGGTCCTTGGTCGTGCCGGAGCCCAAACCCCAGCATTTGCCGACCTTGTCGGCGACGTCCTGCGAAATCAGTTTGGCGGCCCAGCCATTCATGGAACTGTAGCCCGTGGCATAAACGATCAGGTCGGCGGGGAGTTCGGTACCGTCGTCGAATTTGACGCCGGTGGGCGTGATTTCGGTCACGTTGACGCGGGATTTGAGTTTGACGCTGCCGTTTGCGACGAGTTCGGAGGCGCCGACGTCGATGTAATAGCCGGAGCCGCGGCGCAGATATTTCATGAACAGCCCGGAACCGTCATCGCCGAAATCCAGCATGAAGCCGGCCTTTTCCAACCGGTCGTAAAGCTCCGCGTCCCGCCGCTTCATTTCGGCATACACCGGAATTTGAAACGTGTGCAGAATTTTGTAAGGCACGGAGGCAAACAGCATGTCCGCCTTGTCCGTGGTGACGCCGGCGGCCAGCGCGGCTTCCGAGTACAGGCCGCCCAAGGCGAGTTCCATCAGCGAATCGGATTTGGCGATGTGGGTGGAACTGCGCTGGATCATCGTCACATCCGCGCCGTTCTCCCAAAGGTCGGCGCAGATGTCGAACGAGGAGTTGTTGGAGCCGATGACGACGGCTTTCTTGCCGGCATAGTCCACGCCGGATTTGTACTGGCTGGAATGGACCTGCTCGCCCTTAAACGTCTCCGCACCTTGGTATTTAGGGATGTTGGGAATCGCGGAGAGTCCGGTGGCGAGCACCAGGTGTTTCGGGCGCAGCGTGACGGGCTTGCCTTCGCGGGTGAGTTGCACCACCCATTCTTTCCTGGCGTCGTCCCATTCGGCGTGGTCCGCGGTGGTGGAATTCCAGGTGTTGAGTTCCATCACCTTGGCATACATTTCCAGCCAGTCGCCGATTTTGTCCTTTGGCGAAAACACCGGCCAGTGGTCCGGGAACGGCAAATAGGGCATGTGGTCGTACCACACCGGGTCGTGCAGGCACAGCGATTTGTAGCGGCTGCGCCACTGGTCGCCCGGGCGGGGGTGCTTGTCCACGATGATGGCCGACACGCCGAGCCGTTTCAGCCGCGCGCCGAGTCCGAGCCCGCCCTGCCCGCCGCCGATCACGAGCACATAGGGTTGCGTGGTGTAGCCGAGTTGCGATTGTTCCTCGTGCCGCCGTTCCAGCCAGGTTTTGCGGTCCCGCACCACGCCGTGCTCGGCGCCCATTTCACGCGCGGGTCCGCGTCTTTCCTCAAAGCCCTTCAGCTCCGTCATGGTGGTCAGCAGCGTCCAGCACATTCCGTCGCGCAGGCGGATATGGCCCCAGCCGCGGGCGGTTGCGGTTTCAAAATTGATCCAGGCCGAAATAATGCCGTCAGCGGCGTCCGCCGGCTCCGCGATGTGAAATTTCTGGGGTTTTGTGGTGCCCAAGGTGGCTTCGAGCATCGCCTCGATCTCGGCCGGGCTTTCGCAGGTCTTCAGGTTCCAGGTGAAGGAGAGAAAATCCCGCCAAAAACCGTCGGTCACGAACAGCCCGGCGGCGGCCTTGGCGTCGCCAGCCGTCAGGGCCTTTTCGAATTTTTGCAGCCAGGCCGTGACGGCGTCGCTGGCGGTGTCGGCGACCGGACGGTCGAGCGTGATGGACATTTATGATCCTCCGATTTTTGTTGGCGGGATCATGAAACGGGACGTTGAGGCTGGCAAGAGGACGAAAGAACTTCTTTTTTGAAAAAAAGCAGCAAAAAACTCTTGCTTCCCCCGGCCGTTGAGCGGCCACAGTATGGCCACTCAAAAGCCGGAGAAATCAAAAGTTTTTTTGGTTACTTTTTTTTCAAAAAAAGTAACTGCTCTCCTACCATTCTATCGCACGTGAAACGTGCTGACCCTAACCTCACCGTCCAAAAATTCCGATTTGCGCCAGCCGCTCTTGTCGTTGAGCGTGATCCAGCGACGTTCCTCGTTGCGGTAGAACCAGTCCTTGTCGTTCTGAAAAAACACCTGCAGCCCGGAGCTTTCGATGATGTTGAGAATGCTGTTGTCGTGCGAGTTCTGCGCGTCGAAATAGACCGAGACGCGCTGCCCCATTTCGGAATAGGTCTCGTTCAGTTCCAGCAGCATCTGGTTGATGTTTTCCGGCAATTCACCGGCGTTGAGCCCGAGTTTCCGGGCCTCGCGCAGCGTGATCGGATAGGAATGGGACGGATAGTCGGAGTTGAGACGCTCGCTGATTTGCGACGATTTATCAGCATCTTTCATGTGGTAGGACAGAATATCCGCGCACAGCCGGGTCGATAGCGCACTGGCGCGGTCCACGGCGCCGACCACCAGCGGGTGCACGTAGCTGAACAGCGACGCATACGGGTTGGTGGCCTCAGCGCCGGCCTGGCTCTGCCACAGGCGGATGACGCGCTGCAATTCGTCCTGGCTGACGGAAACGCGCTCGTTGTTTTTGTCCACGGGGGAGAGGTCGTGGCGCAAAGAGGTATCAACCGCTGAAAGATAGGCCATCGGCCCCATCAGCACCCGCTCCGCGCCGAGTGCTAGCATGGTGGCGGCGGAGGCGCAGTCGAGCGGAACCAAGACGGTGAGGTGCTGGGTGAACTGGCGGAGCAGGTTGACCATGCGCAGTGCGGACTCGCCGTCGCCGCCGCCGGATTTGATGAAGAGCGAGAGCCGCTCCACCGGGCCCATGTCCTTCAGCACGCCGTACAAGGCGACGACGTCGTTGCCACAGATGGAGCCGTTGAACGAGTTCCAGTACGCGATCAGTGGTTCGCCGAGCGCGGATTTCAGTGCGGTGATGAGGCGCTGGGTTTTTTCGACCAGGATGGGCGGAGATTGCGGCGTGACGGGTTTTTGCGGGGCTTCGGATTCGGTTGATTCGCTCATGGCATATTCCGTAACGGTCGCGGCGCGATTTGAAAAGCCGGACCGCGGCGAATCAAGGCGCCGATGCGGGCAGACGGGCGCGGGCGAAATGGATGGCGGCAATCGTGACGATGGAGGTGAATGCGAGATAATAACCAGGCGCGCGAGAATCGTCGGTGTGGGCGACCAGCCAGGTGTTGATGTACGGCGCAAAGCCGCCGAATAACGCAATGCCGAGCGAGTAGCCGACGGACAGGCCGATGCCGCGATGGCGGATGGGAAACACCCTGCCCATAAACCCGGTGAGCGGTGAATTGTAAGGCAGACTGATGACGGTGAAGAACATCGGAATCAGAAACAACATCACCGCGCCAGGGAAATGCGTAAGGGCGATGAACGCGGGGTAGCCGGTGGCCATCATCGCGATGCAGGAGAGAACCATCCAAAGCGTGTTGGCGGACCGGTCGAATCGCGCGGCGATCGCGAGGCGGACAGGCACCAGAGCGAGCGTGAAAATGTAGAGCACGACAACCGATCCGAGCGCCTTGCCGGCCGCCATGTGCAGCTGCGTTTCCGCGTAGGTGGGCAGATAGAGCACCAGGTAGGTCTGCGCGGTGCCGATGGCGACCAGGCAGGCGGCAATCGCGATGCCAGGCAGCGTCGTTGGCTCGGCGGCTTCGGAAGGCGGGTGGGGATTGGCTTTGAGGGCAAGAAAAGCCGGCGCTTCCTCCAGCCGGCGGCGCAGCACGAGGGCGACCGGGCCGGCGAGCACGCCGAGGCCAAAAGCCAGCCGAAAACCGTAACCGTGGAACGCCTCCGGCGCCAGCATCAGGCTGAGCAAAAAGGCGAAGCCGGAGCCGATGAGGCCGGCGATGTTCTGGCTGGTGCCCTGCCAACTCGCGGCGTTGGATTCGCTGCCCTTGGAGTGCTCGATCATCAGCGCCGTGGCGCTGCCGAATTCACCGCCGAGCGCAAATCCCTGGATGAGACGGGCAACCAAAATACCGAACGGCGCGATGAGACCGATCGCGGCGCGGGAGGGCATAAGGGCGATGAGCGCACTGCCGATAGTCATTAAAACGACGGCTAGGATCATGGTGAATTTGCGGCCGCGCTGGTCGGCGAGCTGGCCCAAAATAAACGCGCCGACGGGGCGGGCGAGGAACGACACGCCGAAGGTGGCGAAGGTCAATAAAAGCTTGTCGGTAGAGGTCTGACCCGGAAAGAAAGTGGCGGCGATGTCCTTCGCGAAATAGCCGTAGATGACGAAGTCATAGAATTCGAGGGCGTTGCCGATTGAGGCGCCGGCGATCATCTGCCAGCGGGGCGGTGGCGAAGAGCTCATGAAAGGCAAGTAAGAAGCGCTTTTTTGAAAAAAAGCGCGCGCGGGCTGCGTGCCAAAAAACTTTTGCTCCTGGGGGCGTGGGGACCGGAAGTGCCGTTAATCGCCTCCGTTGGAGGCGATTAACGGCACTTCCGATCCCCACGCCCCCAGGAGCAAAGTCTTTTTGGTTCTTTTTCTTCAGAAAAAGAACTTCTCCCTCCCCTTCACGCCTCACCCGCTATTCCGCAGCGCCGCGGCGATGCCGTTGATGCTGATGTGCACGCCCCGGCGAACGCGGATGCTGGATTCGGAGTCGGGGGTAGAAATTTGTTCGCGGTAGCGGCGGAGCATTTCAACCTGGACGTGGTTGAGCGGGTCGAGATACGGGAAGCGGTTGGTGATGGAGCGGCGCATCACCGGGTTGCGGTCCAGCAGGTTGCGCTGCGCGGTGATGGAAAGCAGGTGTTTTTTGGTGCGCTCGTATTCCGCCTTGATGCGCGGAAAGATGGCGTTGCGCAAAACTTCGTCTTCCACCAGGCCGGCGTAGCGCTCGGCGATGCGCATGTCGGCTTTCGCCAGCACCATGTCCATGTTGAGCAGCAGGGTGGAGAACACGGGCCATTCCTCGAACATCGATTGCAGGATGCGCAGGCCGCGATAGCCGTGGCGGCGGGTGATTTTTTCCACGGCGGTGCCAAAGCCGTACCAGCCAGGCAGCATGACTCGGCATTGCGCCCAGGAGAACACCCAGGGGATGGCGCGCAGGTCTTCGATTGAGCGGCCCTTGGCGCGGCTGGCCGGGCGGCTGCCGAGGTTGAGGCTGGCGATTTCGGTAATCACGGTGGAGGACCAGAAATAGTCCTCAAAACCGGGGGTTTCATAGACCAGGTTGCGGTAGGCGGCAAAAGCCTCGTCGGAAAGTTCGCCCAAAAATTTCGGAAAGTCCGGGGCGATGGGTTCGCTGACGGCTGGTTCGGCGGTGGCGACCAGTGTGGCCGAGAGTAAAACTTCCAGGTTGCGGCGGCCGACTTCGGGATTGCCGTATTTCGCGGCAATCACCTCGCCTTGCTCGGTCAGCCGAATCTGGCCCTGCACCGCGCCCTTGGGCTGCGCGAGGATGGCCTGGAAGCTCGGCCCGCCGCCGCGGCCCACCGAACCCCCGCGGCCGTGGAACAGGCGCAGGCGAATGCCGTGCTTAGCAAAAATCTCCACCAACCCGACTTCGGCGCGATAGAGCTCCCACCCGGAGGTCAAAAATCCGCCGTCCTTGTTGCTGTCGGAATAGCCGAGCATCACCTCCTGCGTCTCGGCCCGGCTGTTCAACAGCGCGCGGTAGAGCGGGATGGATAGCAGCCGGTCCATGATGTCCGCGGCGGCCCGCAAATCGCCGATGGTCTCGAACAGCGGGACGATGTTGATGTCCAGTTGCCTGTCCGCCGGCCGCAGCAGGCCGGCTTCCTTCAATAGGACGGCGAGTTCCAGAAGATCCGAAACGGAATCGGTTTTGGAGATGATGGCGGTGCGCACGGCGCGCGGACCGTAGCGCAAATGCGCCAAGCGGGCGGCGTCGAAAATCGCCAGTTCCTTGGCGGTCTCGGCGCCGTAGGTAAGGTGGCGCGAGACCAGCGGGCGGGTGGTGGAGAGTTCGGTGAGCAGCACCTGGATGCGGCCCTCTTCATCGAGGCTGAGGTAATTGAAGCCGGGTGCGACGGCTCCCAATAGTTCCGCGATCGTGCGTTCGTGCACGTCGGAGTTCTGCCGCAGATCAATCGGCGCGAGCGTCCAGCCAAAAACGCGCGCGGCGCGCAGGAGGTTGCCGATGCGGCCCTGGGTAAGTAGGGCGGAGCCGTTTTGTTCCAGGGAGGTGGCGATGATGGCGAGGTCGGCGGCGAACGCTTCGGATGATTCGTAGGCCTCGAACGCCGCGTTGGGCGGCGGCCGGCCGGTGAGGGCGGCGTGCGTGGCGGTGACGCGGGCAAGAATCGTGTTCAGCGCACGGCGATAGGGTTCGTCCGCCTGATGCGGCGAATGCCCGGCGGAAATTTCCGCCAGATGCTGCACCGCCGGCGACACCTTCGCGTGCAGCGAGGCCAGCGTGAGTTCGCGGCGCAGCTTGCGGGTTTCGCTAAGATAGTGGCTGAAGGCGCGGTCGGACTGCTTGGCCAGCGCCTCGGTCAGGACGGTCGCGTCCACAAACGGGTTGCCGTCGCGGTCGCCGCCGATCCAGCTGTTGATCTCGAAAAAATTCGGCAACGCGCTAGGCCGCGCGCCCAGCTCATGCTCCACCGCCGCGTACAGCTTTGGGACTTCGGCAAAAAACGTCGCGTCGAAAAACGCCAGCGCGTTTTCCACCTCGTCCAGCACCGAAAGTTTCGTCGGGCGCAGGATGCGGGTCTGCCAGAGCGTCAGAACCTTTTCGCGCAGCGAAAACTCGACGTCGGCGTATTCGTCCTTGGTTTCCGCGACGCGGTCGCGGCGGATGAGTTCGGCGGCGATGGCGTCCAGAATGTCCAGAATGCTGCGGCGCTGGACTTCGGTGGGATGCGCGGTGAGGACGGGGGCGATGGTGGCGGTTTGGAAAAAGTTTTGCAGATCGGCGTCGTCATACCCATCGGCGCGGGCGCGTAAAATGGCGGCGGAAAAACTGCCTTCGCGCGGCGGCGAGCCGGCGATGATGTAGGCCCGCCAGCGCCGGGTATGGTGGTGGTCCTCCGCGATGTTGGCGAGAATGGAAAAATAGCCGAAGGCGCGGGTGATGCCGTTGATCTGGTTTTCCGTCAGGCCGGAAAGAATGGCTTCCAGCTCGGTCTGCGCCGCCTGGTCGTGGTCCCGGTGGAAGCGCACCGCCAGCTGACGGATGGTTTCGATGTGGTTAAAAAGCTCCTCGCCGTCCAGCGCGCGGATGGTCTCGCCCAATATGCGGCCGAGCAGGCGGATGTCGTCGCGCAGAGCTTCGTCGATGGCCGGTTTAGCGGGCTGGGGGATGTCCATGACCGGATCAAATCATGATGCGGTGCGGGAAGGAAGGAAGCAGTTACTTTTTTTGAAAAAAAGTAACCAAAAAACTTTTGCTCCTGGGGGCGCTGGGTACGGGATTGCCTTTAAACGGCTTCGTTGGAGCCGTTTCAAGGCAATCCCTAACCCAGCGCCCCCTGAGCCAAAGTTTTTGGCGCCGGCCCGTGCAGGGGCGTTTTTTCAAAAAGGCGCTTACTTACTTACACGGTGATCGTTTTAACCCAGAAATCGTGCAGGTTGCAGGTGCTGGTGACGATGACCTTCCCCGTGTAGCCGGCCGGGAGGGTATGGGTGGAGATCGGCTGATCAGTATAGGTGAAAGTTTTGCGGTCCAGAAACTTGCCGCCGGCGAGCACGACGGTGTGGCTGACGATGAAGTGCGGCGCGGTCATCGGATGCGGGGTTTTGACGGTCAGGACGCCGTCCGCGACGGTGGTGACAGGGATGTGCAGCGCTTCAACGCCGGACCAGTGGCCCGGGTCGTCGGCGGTGAAGATGACGTTTTTCTCATGATGCATGGACTGCGCGCGCGCCGCGGCCGGCAGGATGAGGGAGGCGGCGGCGGCGGTGAGGGCGGAGGTGGCGGCATGACGGCGATTCATGAAGGGCTCCTAATATGGGGGTTATTCCTTACGGAACGGAAATGGGGCGCCGGCCAGGGTTGGGAAGGTCACGATCTCGTGAGGCGGCGGAGGCGGGTGGGCACTCTCCGGGGCCGATTTGGGCGCAAAAAGGATTCTTTTTAAGCAATTGACTGACTTTTAGGCGCAGACTCGCGCTGACTGATTGCGGAATTGGCGCGTTTTTGGGCTTGGCGCAGAATTTGCTTCGAATTGGTGATGGTTGACCTGCCCGACATCACCGGGCCGTGCCGCTTTTAGCGCCGCGGGGAATGACCGGGCCGCCCAGGGAAAGTGACGTGAGATGCGCGTGATCGCCGCCCGGCCCTATGAGTTTGCGCTGGAACCGCGGGCGGCGGCGTTGCTCATCATCGACATGCAACGCGATTTTCTGGAGCCGGGCGGCTTTGGCGCGGCTTTGGGCAACGACGTGTCGCTCCTGCGCTCGGCGATCGCGCCGATCGCGGCGGTTTTGACCGCCTGCCGCGCCGCCGGCATGCTGGTGGTGCACACGCGGGAGGGGCACCGGCCCGACCTTTCCGATTTGACCGAAGCCAAGCACAGGCGCGGCCGGTTTACCGCCCGCATCGGCGATTCCGGGCCGATGGGTCGCATCCTGGTGCGTGGCGAGGCAGGGCACGGGATTATCGCGGAACTCTCGCCGGCGGAAAATGAGCCGGTGATCGACAAGCCCGGCAAGGGCGCATTTTACGCGACCGACCTGGAGGCGATTCTGCGCGGCAAGGGCATCACGCAACTCATCGTGGCCGGCGTGACCACGGAAGTATGCGTGCACACCACCGTGCGCGAGGCCAATGACCGCGGCTTTGAATGCCTCGTGCTGGAGGACGGCACGGCTTCGTATTTCCCCAAATTTCATGAGGCGGCGCTTAACATGGTGTGCGCCCAGGACGGGATTTTTGGCTGGGTGGCGCCGGCGGGCGCGGTGGTGGCGGCGCTGCAACAGGGAGAGTCTTGATGAGTGCCAGCGTGACAAAACCGGCGTTCTGGGTGCCGGGGGACTGGAACGGGTTTTTCGGCCTGTTCACCAACGTGCTGTTGAACGTGATCGTGCTCACCGGCCTCTGTCTGGGCGTCGTGCATCTGCCGGCCGGGGTCGTGTTCGGGCGGATTTTGCCGGCCCTGGGCATCGCGCTGCCGCTGGGTAATCTGTTCTACGCTTATCTGGCCTATCAACTCGCCAAAAAATCCGGCCGCGCGGATGTGACGGCGATGCCCTACGGCCCGAGCGTGCCGCACATGTTTCTGGTCGTGTTCGTCATCATGCTGCCGACCTACCTCAAGACGCACGACCCGATCCTGGCGTGGGATGCCGGGCTGGCCTGGGCGTTCATCATCGGCGTCATCGTCACGCTCGGCGCCTTCATCGGGCCGACGGTGCGCAAATACACGCCGCGCGCGGCGATGCTGGGGGCGCTCGCGGGCATTTCCATCGCGTTCATTTCCATGCGGCCGGCGTTCTTGTTTTTTCTGGCACCCTGGCTTGGGTTTTTCTCGTTCGGCGTGATTCTGATTTCCTGGATGTCGCGGGTGCGGCTGCCGTTCGGCGTGCCGGGCGGGCTGGCGGCGGTGGCGATCGGGACCGTCGCGGCCTGGATCGGCGAGTTTGCCGGGCTCGAGCACATCGTCGATCCGGCGCAGGTGGGCGCGGCGTTTTCCGCGTTCGGGCTGCACCTGCCCTACCCGACGGCGAATTTTATCACCGGCCTGGCGAATATCGCGCCGCTGCTGGTGACCGCGATTCCGTTGGGGATCTATAATTTTACGGAAGGGATGAACAACGTCGAGAGCGCCTCGGCGGCCGGTGATAGTTACGATTTGCGTAAGATATTGCTGGCGGATGGCATCGGCGCGATGGTGGGATCGGTACTCGGCTCGCCGTTTCCGCCGGCGGTCTATATCGGGCATCCGGGCTGGAAGGCGGTCGGCGGCCGTATCGGCTATTCGTTGGCGACCGGCGTCGTGATCGCGCTGGTGTGTTTTTTGGGAATCACGGCGCTGCTGCTGGCGGTTGTGCCGCTGGTCGCGATCTTGCCGATCCTGCTCTATATCGGCCTGGTGATCGGCGCGCAGGCGTTTGAGGCGACCCCGCCGCGGCACGCGCCGGCGGTGATTCTGGCCCTGCTTCCCAACATCGCGAACTGGTGCCAGAGCCAGATTGACGGCGCGTTAGGCGCGGCCGGCACCAGCGCGGCGGCGGTGGGGTTTGACAAGCTGGCCGGCAACGGCGTGATCTATCAAGGCATGCAGCTGTTTGGCGGCGGCGCCACGCTGGCGGGGCTGATCCTGGGCGCGATCGCGGCGTTCATCATCGACCGGGAATTTGAAAAGGCCGCGATTTATGCCGCGATCGGCGCGGTGCTGGCGTTTTTCGGCTTCATCAACGGCACCCAACTGGCGTTCGGCAATTCCGCGCCGGTGGCGCTGGGCTACGCGGTGCTGGCGGCGACCTGCCTCGTGTTCGGACGGGCCAGCCTTAAGATGACGGCGCAGCCGGTGCTGACCGGGGCCGAGGAAGCGGCGGAATAGCGCATGAGCCAGGACGAGATGACGGCGTATCTGGACGCGGCGTCAGCACTGCTGGGGCTGCCGATCCTGCCTGAGCACCGCGACGAAGTTTTGGCCGCGTTCGCGGTGCTGACGCAGCAGGCGCGCCTGCTGGCGGCGTTTGCGCTGCCCGAACACATCGAGGCGGCGCCAAGATTTATCCCATGACACTATGCGAGCTGAGCGCCGCCGAACTGGCGCGGATGGTGCGGGGTCGCAAGATTTCGGCGCGTGAAGTGGTGCGCGCGCATGTCGCGCGGGTGGCGCAATATGACCCGGCGCTGAACTGTTTCACCGACCGGCTTTTTGACAGAGCGACGCGGGAAGCGGCCGTCTTGGACACGCGCATCGCCGCGGGCGAGGATGTCGGCGCGCTGGCCGGCGTGCCGATCGCGGTCAAAAACCTGTTTGACGTGGCGGGCATTGCGACGCGGGCGGGTTCCAAAATTTTGCGGGACGCGCCGCCGGCGCGTGCGGACGCGCCCGTGCTGGCAAGATTGATCCAAGCTGGCGCCGCATGTTTGGGCGCGCTGAACATGGATGAGTTCGCCTACGGCTTCGTGACGGAAAACGCGCATGACGGCGTCACGCGCAATCCGCATGATGTGACGCGCGTCGCCGGCGGCTCCTCCGGCGGGTCCGCGGCGGCGGTGGTGGCAGGGTTCGCGGCGATCACGCTCGGGTCTGACACCAACGGCTCCATCCGCCTGCCGGCCGGGTTGTGCGGCGTGTTGGGGCTGAAGCCGACCTATGGCCGCGTGGACCGGACCGGCACGTTTCCCTTCGTGGATAGTTTCGACCATCTCGGGCCATTCGCGCGCAGCGCCGAGGATTTGGCGCTGGTGTATGATCTGATCCAGGATTCCGACCCGCCAGGGGCGCCGCCGGAGATCGGCCGCGTCGCGATTCTTGATGACTGGTTCGAGCAAAATGCGGACCCAGATATGTTGCAGGCGGTCGCCGACGTGGCAAAAGGGCTGGGCGCGCGCGAAAAAGTGACACTGCCGGAGGCAAAGCGCGCGCGCGCCGCGGCGTTCTGCATCACCGCGTTCGAGGGCGGGCAGCTGCACAAGCAAAACCTGATCGGCCGGCCGCGGGATTTCGACCCCGCGACCAGGCCGCGGCTGCTCGCCGGCGCCTTGCAGCCGGCCGAGACGATTTTTTATGCGCAACGATTCCGCGCCTGGTTTCGCGAGCAGGCCAGAGACATTTTTCGAAATTTCGATTTGCTGCTGGCGCCCGCTACTCCCTGCACGGCGCCACTGATCGGGCAAAAGACGATGCTGGTGAACGGACAGGAGGTGCCGCTGCGCCCGAACCTCGGCATCTACACGCAGCCGATCAGTTTTATCGGCCTGCCGGTGGTGTGCGTGCCGGTAACCACCGGCAAGCTGCCGCGCGGCGTGCAGATCATCGCGGCCGCCGGGCAGGAACGCCGGGCGCTGGCCGCGGCGGCGCTGCTGGAACGCGCCGGTGTGGTGCGCGCCCCGGTGGCGCGGCTGGGATGATTCTGGACGACCCGGCGACGCTTGCGGAACTGCAAGCGCGGTTCGCGGCGTACGAGCTTGCCCTTGGCGAAAACGACGTTGCGGCGCTGGACGATTTCTTTTGGGAGTCGCCCTTGGCGGTGCGGTTCGGCGCCTCGGAATCGCTGTACGGCTTCGCCGCCATCGCCGCCTTCCGCGCGGCCCGCGGCAAAACGCCGCCGCGAAAACTGCAGGCGACGCAAGTGACAGCCTTCGGCACGGATTACGGCGTGACGGTGACGGAATTTGTCCGGCAGGGCGAGGCGAGGCTGGGCCGGCAGACGCAGGTTTGGGTGAAATTTCCCGCTGTCGGGTGGAAAATTGTCAGTGCGCATGTTTCGTGGTGCGCATCGTGAAGTAAGCAAGCGGTCGCTTTTTTGAAAAAAAGCTCCGCAAAAAACTTTTACTCTCCCGGCCTTTGAGCGGCCACAGTATGGCCNNCTTTTTTTGCAAAAAAAGAAGTTCTTCCTTCACCCCAAACCTGAGCGGCGCGCGACCGCGCTCACCGCCCCGTTCAAACCGCGAAGCGGCCGCCGCGAATTTAAGGAGTTGTTTAGACAAACCCGGATAAGCTGTGCGTAGAATTGCGGAATGCAGGAGAGGCGAGAGGCTTTAACTGAATTTTGGGAAATTCGTTTTAATGCGGTTGACTAACGAAGGGTCGAGATTTGCGTCAATCGGCGGTTTACCTTGAATGACAGGAGCCCAGCATCCGCGATTTTTCCGCCACCATCAGCCGGGTCCGCCGCGTGTCGCGCAAATTCCAGGACATGCGGGCGACCAGCGGGTCGCGTCTGGAGACCGCGCGCTTTGCCTCTAAATTTATCGTCAAGCGCTCTGGCTACGTGTTGCGGCACGCGATGCTGTGCCTGAACGCGCGGTCCGCCGCCGCGCCGCGCGCCGCGCTGCAGGCACAGCCGCCGCAGCCGGCGCCCACGCTCGCGATCAAAATCACCGGCGGCATCGGTGATGCCATCATCGCGGCGCGGCTGATGCGCGATCTGCGCGACGCCGCCGGGCATTTCGCATTCGACGTCTATGCCAACGATCCCGCCGTGATCGACTGGATTTTTGCGCCGGTGGCGGGATTCGGCAAAAGCTATTCGGTGTTTTTGTTCGACCGGCGCCGGCCGGACTATGACGCGGCGATGTATGTCAGTCATTTCGTCAAGATTTTTACCGCGCGCGAGGACGCGTTCAGCGGCGCGCCGGCGCTGCGCGCCGCGCTGCAGGCGGCAATCACATTCGAGGGCCGGATACGCGACTACGTGGCGCAGCACCCGCTGCGGGACAATCACCTGGCGCGCTTCGCGCTCGGGCAGAAATTGGACCGGATGAGCCTGGCCTATGCGATGTTCGGAATTCCGAAAGGCCCGGACAGGCTGGCGCTGGCGGTGAACGAGGCCGGGCTGCAAAAATTCAATCTGCGGCCCGGCGCCTACATCACCGTGCATAACGGTTTCGACGAAAACATGGTGGTGCTCGGCCGCGCCTCGACAAAAATCTATCCGGGCTTCGCCCAGGTTGTGGCCGCGCTGCGGCGGGATTTTCCAAACCTGCCGGTCGTGCAGCTGGGCGTGCCGGCCACCTCACGGCCGATCGCGGGGGTTGATCGCGCGCTGATCGGCCAGACCACCCTGCCGGAGGCGGCGGCGCTCATCAAGCACGCGGCCTGGCATATCGATGTCGAGAGCGGGCTGGTGCACCTGGCGCGCTGCTTCGGCACGCCCTGCACGGTGATTTTTGGGCCGACCTCGGTGGCGTATTTCGGCTACCGGGAAAACCAAAATATCCCGCCTTCCGCCTGCGGGGATTGCTGGTGGCTGACCGAAACCTGGATGGCGAAATGCCCCAAAGGCCACGCGGTGCCGGTCTGCACGCAGCAGGATCCCCAGCGCATCGCGCAGACCGTGCGCGACGCGCTGCCGGCGCAGTCCGCGCAAGCCGCCGCCGAGCTGCTGGCCGGATGATGCGCGCCGCATCGGTGGGCAACGGGCTGCAAGACCTGTATCACGGCCTCGGTTCGTTCCGTTTGTGGACGCTTCTGGGCTGGCTGGACATCCGCCAGCGCTACGCCCGCTCCATGCTCGGCCCGTTCTGGATCACCCTCAGCATGGGCGTGATGGTGGGTTCGATGGGCGTGGTCTATGGCACGCTGTTCGGCCAGAAAATGGCGCAATATTTGCCGATGGTGGGAGACGGGTTTGTGATCTGGGGGCTGATCTCCGGCATCCTCAACGAATCCTGCGGCGCCTACATCAACAATGCGAACTACATCCGGCAGAACAATGCCGGGCTGTGGGTGTACGTGTTTCAGGTGGCGTGGCGCCAGGCTCTGATGTTCGCCCACAACGCCGTCATTTCGCTCGCCCTCATGCTGGCGTTCGGGTTCCCTTCGCTCACCGTGGCCTGGCTGGCGCTGCCGGGGCTCTTGCTGCTGGTCGCCAATCTGGTCTGGATGGGGCAGATTTTCGCGATCCTCTCGGCGCGCTACCGGGACGTGCCGCAGATGGTCGCCGCCGTCGTGCAAATCTTCTTCTACGTCACGCCGCTCATGTGGCGGCCGGACATGCTGCACCACTATCGCTGGATTCTCACCTACAACCCGTTCGGCGCGCTGGTGGATATTTCGCGCTCGCCGCTGCTGGGTGCCGCACCCTCGGCGCAAAGCTGGCTGGTGGCGGCGGGGATGGCGGTGGTGGGCTGGCCGCTCGCGGTATTCATCGCGTCGAAGAAGCTGCATCTCATTGCTTACTGGGTGTAGCGCGATGCCGCATATCGAGGTCAAAAAAATTTCGATCGAACTGCCGGTGTTCGAGGTCAAAGCCCGCTCCCTGCGGCGCGAACTCGCCGCCATCGGCCGGCGCAACGCGATCGCGGCGCAGGATGGCAAGGTGACGGTGCAGGCGCTGAGCGATGTCAGCTTTTCGCTCAGGCGCGGCGAACGGCTGGGGCTGATCGGGCAAAACGGCGCCGGCAAAACCACGCTGCTGCGGGCGTTAGCCGGCATCTACCGGCCCACCAGCGGCACCATCATCCGCGCCGGGCGCACCGTGCCGCTGCTGGACATCACGCTCGGCCTGGATGACAATTCCACCGGGCGCCAAAACATCCGCCTGCGCGGGCTGTTCATGGGTCTGCCGCGCCAATGGGTGGCCGAACACGAAGCCGAAATCAGCGCTTTTTCGGAACTCGGAGACTATCTGGACATGCCGGTGCGCACCTATTCCTCCGGCATGCGCATGCGCCTCGCGTTCTCCATCGCCATGAGCGTGCAGGCGGATATTCTGCTGCTGGACGAAGTGCTGGGCGTCGGCGATTCCGCATTTCAGGCCAAGGCGAAAGCCAGATTGCGCGAGGTCGCGGGGCGTGCCGGCATCGTCGTGCTGGCGCTGCATTCCAGCGCCGCGATCATGGAGCTATGCGACAAGGCGCTCTGGCTGCAAGCCGGGTCGGTCCGCATGATCGGGAAATGTCACGACGTGGTCCGGGAATATGACAATTTCATGCATCACCGGCTGGCCGCATGAACAACGATGCGGGCGCCACGGGCCTGCTGCACGTACGCCGCCGCCGCGCGCGCGAGCGGCGGGTAAGCCGCGCCCCGCGCTGGCTGATGCGCTGCGGGGAGCTCGCGAAAACCGTAACGCCGGCCAAAATCGTCTTGTATCTGCTGCGAAAGGGAAAGGCTGCCATGCTACGCAACATTGCGCGAAGACTCGCCGGCTCCGGCTTCCTCGGCGCCGGGCCGCCCGCCGCGGTCACGCGCCGCGCGCTGGCGGCGGCGCAAGACCTTTCGGACGCCGAGCCGGCGCGGCTGACCGCTGGCGTGATCTATGGCGTGCTGATCACCGGCGGCCTGGGCGACGCGCTGGTCGCCGCCAGGCTGCTGCGCGATGTGCAAATCATGCTCGGGCCAGGACGCCAGTTCGATGTGTATTTTCAGGCGCCGAACGTCGCGGAATCGTTCTTCGCCAAAATCCCCGGCTTTCGCGCCTGCATCCACGCCAATTGCTTCGAGGCCGCGGTCCCGTTCTACGACTTCGCGCTCACGGTCAACCAGTTCGTAACATTCAAGAACGAATACATCAGGCGCGGCCAATTGCTGAAGAACGATCCGAGAGTTTTGAAATTATTCGGCCAGGTGCAGTTCGCGCGCGTGACGATCGAAAAATACATCTTGGACCATCCCTTTCTGGACGGCGCGTTCGCCGATCTGGCGGTGCGAAAAGGTTTCCAGCGGCACACGTTCCTGCACGAAATGCTCGGCGTGCCCTATGGCGGCGACCGGCTGGAACTGGAAGTCAACCCGCAAGGCTGCCAGAAATTCGGTCTGTTGCCAAAACAATATATCACGATCCACGACGGCTGGGACGCCAATTTCAAAATCGCGGCCAGCCGGCCGACCAAGGCTATCCCGGTGGCCACACTCGCGGAAATCGTCGCCGGCCTGAAACAGGCGCGGCCGGATCTGGCCATTGTGCAAATCGGCGGCAAAACCGGCAAAATCATTCCGGGCGTGGACCATAACCTCAAGGCCCAAACCACCTTCGCGCAATCCATGGATATTCTCGCGGGGTCCTGCCTGCATATCGATTCCGAATCCGGGCTCGTGCATCTGGCGGCCTGCCTCGGCGTCAAATGCACCGTGCTGTTCGGCCCCACCAACGCCGCCTGGTTCGGCTACCCGCAAAACGCCAATATCCTGCCCAAACAATGCGGCAATTGCTGGTGGTCCACCGATACCTGGATGGAAGCCTGCCCCATCGGCCACGAACAACCCGTCTGCACCGCCAGCATCCGGGTCAAGGAAGTGGTGGAACGATCACTCGCCCTGCTGGAACCGGCGCCGGCGAGGCGGCTGCATCCGGCAGAGAGCAGGGCCGAGCCGGTGGAAGCCTAAACCCGCGGTTCGTAAAAAGTGAGCAGTTACTTTTTTGAAAAAAAGTAACCAAAAAACTTTTGCTACGGGGGGCGCTTGGAAGGGGATCGCCTTTAATCGCCACTGAAAGTGGGGATGAAAGGCGATCCCCTTCCAAGCGCCTGCAGGAGCAAAATTTTTTTTAAAAAAGCGCTGCTTGCTCACTGCCAAACCGCGGGCAGCGAGACGGGGCCGCGCAGGGTGATGGTTGGCTTATAGGTCACGTCTTTAGTGTCCACCAGGCGCAGGCCGGGCAGGCGCTCCAGCAGCCGGGAAAACGCGATTTCGCCTTCTATGCGCGCCAGTTGCGCGCCCAGGCAGTGGTGGATGCCGCCGCCGAAGCTGATCGCCTTCACGCCAGGCCGCGCCACGTCCAATGTTTCAGGGTCTCCGGTAAACGCCGCCGGATCGCGGTTCGCGGCGCCGAGCAGGGCGATGACCTGTTCGCCGGCCGGAATCTTTTGGCCAAGCACCTCCACGTCCTCATGCGCGACGCGGCTGGTGAGCTGCACCGGGCTGTCATAGCGCAAAATTTCCTCCACCGCGTTGCCGATCAGTTCCGGCGCAGTCCGCAGTTTTTCCCATTGGTCAAGATTGCGCTGCAGCGCCAGCATGCCGTTGCCGATCATATTGGTGGTCGTCTCGTGCCCGGCGGCGAACAGCAGGCCGATATTGGCCAGCGCCTCCTCGTCGGTCAGTGCGTCGTCGTTTTCGCGCGCCAGCAGCAGCGCCGTGGTCAGATCATCCCCGGGATTCTCCCGCCGGTAGGCGAACAGTTTGGTAAAATACGCTTGGCCCTCCAGCACGCCCTTGTTCGCCTCGTCCAGTTCCGCCCGGGTGGGCATGATCGGGTCCAGAAGTTTCCCGCGCACCTCGTTATCGGCAAGGAACGGCGCGCGGTCCGCTTCGGGGATGCCGAGCATGTCGCAGATCACCGTCACCGGCAGTTTTTTGGCGAAGTCGCGCATCACGTCCATTTTGCCGGTCTCGATCACATCATCGATCAGGGCATCGACGATTTCGGTCACCCGCGGCCGCAGCGCCTCCATTCGCCGTGCCGTAAAGGCCTTCGCCACCAGCCCACGCAGCCTTGTATGCGCCGGCGGGTCACGTAGCAGCATCATGCGCTGCAGGTTTGCAATGGCCGGTTCGGCGGCGATTTCCGGCGACACGTCCTGGTCGCCGCCGTGCCCGAACCGGTTATCCCGCAGCATCGCGACGCAGCCGGCGTGGCTGGAGACGATCCACGGCCCGCCGCCAGGCGGCTTCCAGACCGGCGCCATCTGCCGCAGAAACCGGTATCCGGGATATGGGTTGTTGCGGAAAGCCGGGCTGGAAAAGTCGAAATTGGCGGGAATATCCATGAAAATCCTTGGTTTTTTGAGAGCTAGGACGGCTCCGAGAACGCCACCGTGACGCCATCGGCGTGCCCCACGACGATCCGGTCCCAATCGCGGTCGAACCCGATTTTGACGTGATCCGGTCCCAGCCATGTAACTTGCCAATTGCCGCCGCCATAGACCACGCCGATGAGCACGCGGCTATGGCGGAGGCGGAAACCGGCATTGTGCAGGTAGAAGGCGGTTTGGCCGCCGTAGGAGAACACTTCGACCTGCCGCAGATGCGAGGGGGAACTGACGACGTCCAGCACCGCGCGCGGCGCGCTGTGGCCGCACCAGAGCAGGCCGAGGCATGCCAGCGTCACGCTGGCGACCTGCCAGAGCTTGGGTTTTTGCGGTTTTGGCCTGGGCCGCGGCCATTCGGTTTCCAAGGGGTTATCGAACAACGTCTTTGTCCTATATCGCCGTTTGCCAAGATACAGGTTTTTGCGCGCCGCGTCACCACGCGGCTGCCGGACAGTTAAATTAAATAACAATACGTCAGAATAGCTGCCAATTGTGCGTCGAC